>PLQC01000032.1 GCA_003159675.1 Limisphaerales bacterium | reverse complement strand
TTTCTGCGAAAGTCGGGCTAACTCCCAGCTTCCGAGAAGCTTCGATTTGTCGGATTCCCAATTCAAATCGTTTCTTTTTCAAATGTTGTCCGATAGTCTGGGGTTGCTTTGAAACAGGAAAGCTGCGAGTCCAGACGGGTGAAATATCCTTTCGTGGCACGTTCACAATGCGATCACAAAAAGGCAACATCGCGCACGCGGCCCATGGCGGTCAGTTGCATGAACTTGTGATTGCATGCTGCTTTTAAGGAATTACTTACAAACAGCCCCGCGCCCGCCTCACTTCCCTTTCCACCATGCCCGGCTGTCGTCTGCGGCTTGGTGCGCGAGCGAAGGGATGCTCCGAACCGCCTCGCGCAACTCCGGGAAATAATGGACGGCCAGCCATAGGAGGGCGGCGACAACCGCGAGCCAGACCACCGCATCCAGAAGAAACACGAAGGACCAGGCCCATCTCGGCCGTCCCAAATCCCGATAGCATGCGCGTCGCGCTACTTTCAGCGGACACGCGAGAATGCCGTAGGCGATGAACAGCAGCAGCGCCGCGACCCAAACCGGCACGTTCGCAGATAGAGCCAGCCCGAACACGGCGCCAGTCGCAAGCAGCGAGATCAAGGCGCAGATCCACAGGACCTTCGCCGCGCCGTGCAGCAATGAGAGCAAGGGCAGCGCGAAGCCCATCCCGGGATGAAAGGGGGCATGCTCCGCCCAATAGCAATGCCAATTATGCCGCCACTGATCCGCGTTCGCGCGTATATCTTGCTTGAACCGGCGCTTCCATTCGCGGCGCGCATTGCGGTCCGGGAAGCCCTTCATCGCCTCGTAATACCCCTCTTTCGCGCGTCGGATGAATTCCTGCGCCGTGGATGGGTTGCCGGACGCCGCCGCCTTTTCTTCCGGCGAACGCGCCTCGGGCACCACGAATGCCATGACCAGATAGACGAGCAACCCAGTGCCCCAAAGCATCGTCAAAATCACGAAGGCAAGCCGCACGAGGGTCGGATCGACGTTCACATAGGCGGCAATCCCGTTGCAGACGCCGGCGATCATCGCGCCCTCGTGGATCCTATAGAGCCGTCTTGGCGTCCCGCCGCGCCACGCCGCTCGTTCTTCTCCCGCCGCCCCGTGTCCGCTCGCGCTGCTTGCGCCCGAGTCCGCGGCTTCGCCGGAGTCCGCCTCGATCGGCCCCATCTCCGCAAGGACAGCGGCAACCTCCTTCGTCACGACCACTGTCTTGTGACTGGCCAAAAGCGCGCGGAACTTCTCCGCGATCGCCCGCTCGATGTCCGAGACGATTTCATCCCGATCCGGGTTGCCCTGCAGCCGCGCGGCCGCAGTCTCCAGATAGGCGCGCAGGGCATCATAGCCGCCTTCTTCGAGCTGATACGCGTTGCCGCCCAGATTGATCGTGATAACCTTGTTCATGGTAAGGGTTGTCTCCGTTTTATTTTTGTCCTAGATTTTTCACCGTCCCGTTGATCTTGTTCCAATACTCCAGCGTTTCGCGCAGCTGCTCCCGGCCCTTCGCGGTAAGCTCGTAATATTTGCGGGGCGGCCCGGCCTCGGATTCCTTCCATTCGTAATCCAGGAGCCCTTCGCGGCGCATCTTGCTCAGCAACGGATACAGCGTGCCTTCCTGGGTTGCGAATTCGGTCGCGCTCAGCTGTTTCAATATGTCCGCCACGTAAACCTTTTCCGCCGCGATGATCTGCAGCAAGAGGAACTCGAGCAGGCCCTTCCGGATCGCGGAAAATTTTTCGTTCACGCTCATCGTTAAACATCTAGAAAGCTACCTTGCTGTAAAAAGGTAGATGGTCGTGAGCAAGGAGTCAAGAGGAAAGTTGGCTCGTACACATGGGCGCACGGTCACTTAAAAGTGAGCCCCCAAAGGACAATGAAATACGCTTTTCCTCCGCCAAAAATCCGTATTCATCGGTGGTTCAACTGAATCGTCACGGCTTAGGCGGTGGCGTTGCTGGAATTGATTTCAATGCGAATGCGACCCAGCAGAATGACAAATATTTCGAAAAACACGAAGCGCATGCCCAGGTTCCAAAGAAAGAGGCCGGGCTCCAGGGCCCTATAAGGGTCCAAGCCCATCGCGCTGGAGAGGTCAGAAGCGCGCAGCAGAGTCACGATTAGTGCACAACAGAACGCCCCGAGGGTTCCCCAGCGGCGGCCGATCACCAGCGTGAGGGTTGCGCAAGGGATCAGGTAAAGCGGCCCAAGACTTAACGGACCCGTGCAATAATCCAGAATGGCCACCAGCCCCAACAGGACGCTGCTCACCAGAATGGTTACCCAATGCAGGCGGAACTCCTGGCCCAGAGAAGGCCGGGACGCGGGAGCATCGAGCTTGCGCGCGCGCGCCCAGTTCTTGATTTGCCGATGCGTGCGCAACCAAGGCAGCGGCATGAATTCGAATGCGGCCCGTTTAATATTGTGCGCCGCCCAGAAGAATCTTCCGGCCGCTCCATAACAGGCGCGTTCGACCAACCCGGGCTCCGGATGCGACTCGCACAATCCGTTCGTCATGTTCAAAGTTTCGCTTCGCAGCCGGTTCCAACGGGCCTCGAAGCGCTGCAATTTTCCCGCGATGCGCGGATCGATAACTCCATCGGGAAAACCCTGGCGTTGAATGATCCTCCGCCGCAAATGGTCGTGGTGAGGTGCACGGTCGATGGCCGAGAAATCGGCTGTGCTCAGATCCAGCATCCTGCCGTCAAATTCCACTCCGAGGAACTGGCAAATGCCGCGGCAGACTCCTTCCGTGTCATCCACCAACTGGGAGTAGGTCACGTGGTGCAGCCGGGCTCCTGCGCGATTCAAATCGCCGGCTTGCCGGATCATCGCTTCCTGCTGGCAAATCAGGCGGGCCAACATGCCTTTCCGGCGGAAAAAAGGCGCCTTCCGCCCCGCATACAGGATGCTTTGATAAATTTCAACCGGATCGCGCCAAAGCAGGATGAAGCGGGCCTGGGGAAAGTGTTTTGCCAACTGCCGCAAACGGGAGCAGTAAACCGGTGATTTCTCCCCCCAAACGGCGGCTCCTTTCAACTCACTGAACGTGCGATACAGGCTCTCGGGCGTATCGATATTGTCGAGGCCACGCTGACTGCCTCCCAACACCAGGCGATGGCGCGAAAGCGCCCGGTTAAAGAATTCCTGGCGCTCGAGCCAGTTCCCTTGAAAACGCGCGGCTGAAAGCCCTTCCGGAAAGTCCCACACGTCGCACTCATACATCAGCGCCAATTCCGGATGTTGATTCAGCAAGGAATACAACAACGAAGTGCCGGATCGAAAAAAACCCACCACAAAGACCGGATTTGAATTCATCGCATTCAAATTCACGTTTCCTAATGATCACGATTGCGCATTTTTAAGGTCGCGCATTTTTCACATAAATCCATTTTTTGGAAAGGAAAATCCGTTCCGAAGCGGGGCGGTTCTTGATATTGACAGAGTGGGCAGTCTTGGGCGGATGGCCGCGGCGGTGGGCACGTCGGAGATGGACTTTTTGACCGCTTTCACCTGAAATGAACCGGATGTTCTCTCGAACTCCAGGAATTTTGATTCGCCCGCTGATCGCGGCGCTGAATCCGTATGCTCCCGGCGAGCAGCCCAAGATCAAGGGGTTGATCAAGCTCAACACGAATGAAAACCCGTACCCGCCCTCCCCAAAGGTATTGGCCGCGGTGAAGGCGGCGGTGGATGGACGGCTCCGGCTGTATCCCCACCCGACGGCGGATCGCCTGCGCGAGAGACTCGCCCGACTGCACCGCTGCAAGCCCGGGAACATCATCGTCGGCAATGGTTCGGATGAATTGCTGGCGATGGCCGTGCGGGCGTTCGTCGAGCCTGTGGAAGATTCACCGGGAACGCGACGAAACAGATGGAGGAGCGCCCGGCTCTCACGGGCGCCGTCGCGGAGTGTCGTCCAATATTTCACGCCGAGTTACTCTCTCTATCCCGTGCTGGCGGACATTCATGGTGCCGCGAAGAATGCGGTGGCCCTCGAGCCGGATTTCGATCTGCCTGATGTCGCGAGGCTGACGCGCGCCGGAATTTGGGACGCCCGGGCGGCGCTCACGTTCGTCACCACGCCCAACGCGCCGAGCGGACGCGGGTATGCAACGGCCGAGCTGGAACGGCTTTGCCGCGCGCAGAAGGGGGTTGTCGTGCTGGACGAAGCGTACGTGGATTTCGCGGAGGAAGACGCGATGAGACTCGCGCTCACGTTTCCTCACGTCCTCGTCGCGCGAACCTTCTCCAAGGCGTATTCACTGTGTTTTCAACGCATCGGCTATTTCGTCGGCCACCCGGAACTCATCGCGGCGCTGCAGAAAATCCGGGACAGCTACAACGTCAACGGCCTCGGGCAGATCGCGGCCGAGGCAACCCTGGATGACCTGCCCCGTTACCAGGCCAACTTCCGCAGGATCATCGCCACGCGGGAGAAGCTGAGCCGTCAGTTGGAGGCATGCGGATTCCGGGTGTGGCCGAGCCGGACCAATTTCATCCTCGCCAGACCGCCCCGGTTCCCCGCGCACACCTGGCTGCGGAGGCTGCGCGACAGGAAGATCCTGGTGCGCTGGTTCGATCAACCGGGAGTGAAGGAGTATTTGCGGATCACGATCGGCACACCGGCGGAGGCGGCGGCGCTGGTTCGCGCGGTGAAATCGATCGCTTGCTGAGCCCCGGTGCCATGAACCAGCCGGACCGGAGTAATTTTTCCTTGGAGTTCCGCGGGTTTCAGAGATGATTTCGCGCGATGAATCAGCTCCGAGAGAAATTTCAAAGTTCACCCATATACGCCCGGTTCGCTCCGTTGTTCATTTTCTGCATTTTGACCACTGCCGGCTTCCTGTTGGGGGACGATTGGAAGTTCTGGCTGTATGTGCTGAAAGTGTTCGTGGGCGCCTGGCTCGTTTGGGAGATGCGCCCGTTCGTCGCGGAAATGCGCTGGGCCGTCAGTTGGGAAGCGGTGGTGATCGGCGTGGGCGTGTTCGTGATCTGGGTCGGGCTCGATCCCTACTACCCGATGAACAACCTGATGTTCAAGGACACCAAGGAAAGCCTCTGGAATCCTTTCGAACGATTCGGCGCCGGGAGTTCCCTGGCCTGGACGCTGATCTGCATACGCATCGCGGGCATGACGCTGGTCGTGCCGCCGCTGGAGGAGGTTTTTTACCGGTCGTTCCTCTATCGCTATTTCGTGCGCATCAATTTCCTGGAGATGCCTCTCAGCCGCTTTCACCCCACTTCGTTCATCGTCACGTCGGCCCTGTTTGGATTCACGCACTACGAATGGCTGGCGGGAATTTTGTGCGGCATGGCTTACCAGTGGCTGGTCCTGCGAAAGAACAGGCTGGGCGACGCGATGACGGCGCATGCGATCACGAACTTCCTGCTCGGCGTCTGGGTGGTCTGGAGAGGCGGCAGTGCGTGGAAATTCTTTTGAGGAACCTGCGGCGAACCTCGGCCCACGAGTCCTGAACCGGCACGCGCCGGACGATTTCGAAGTTCGAGGTTCGGGATCCGGGAACTCCGTGCCTCGATGACCGCGCGCATGATTCCCTGCCTGATCTTTGAGGACGAGCATTTGCTGGTGCTGAACAAGCCCGCCGGCATCAACACGCACGCGCCGAGCCCGTTCGCGGGCGAAGGCCTCTACGACTGGCTGCGGCATCGCGAGCCGCGCTGGTCAAACCTGGCCATCCTGCATCGCCTCGACAAGGAAACCAGCGGCGTGATTGTCTTCGGCAAAACCACCGCGGCCAACCGCTCGCTCACGGCGCAATTCACGGAACGGGTCGTTCGAAAAAAATATCTCCTGCTGACGGACCGCCCGCCGATGCGCGCCGACTTCGCGGTGAAATCCCGGATTGCGCGCGTCGGAGAACGCTATGTCAGCGGGAGGTCTGGCGAGCTTGCCGAAACGCGCTTCCGCCTGGCGCATTTCAAATTTCAAATTTCAAATTTCAAATTGCTGGAGGCCGAACCGCTGACCGGACGCACGCATCAAATCCGGGTGCACGCCGCGGAAAACGGCTTCCCGATCCTCGGCGACACGCTGTATGGCGGGACGGCATTCAGGCGCCTTTGTTTGCATGCGACGGAGTTGCGTTTGCGGCATCCGGTCAGCTCCGAAGAAATGACGTTCCGCGCCCCTGCGGATTTCCTGGCGGACCCGCGCCTGGCGTTGCGCACCGCGCTCGTGGATCCGGGAGACACCGATGCTTTCCGCATCCTTCACGGCGCCGGCGACGGCTGGCCCGGATGGCACGTCGATCGACTCGGGAGTTTCCTGCTGTCGCAATCGGGGTGTCCGCTCGATCGCGAGCAGGAGGATTACCTGCATCATCTCTTATCCGGCGGGTCCAGCCACCGGGTTCCGGCGCCGCCGGGGCGGGAGGCGGAACTCCCGGCCGGGGCCTATCACAAGATTCTCGACCGGCGCCTGCGCGCGGCGCTTCCCCAGGAGGTGTCGCCGCGACGGGCCCTGGGTCAGGCCGCGCCGGAACGGTTCACGGTGCGAGAAAATGGTCTCCGGTTTGAATTGAGTTTCGGCGAAGGCTATTCCGTCGGGCTCTTTCTCGATCAGCGCGACAACCGGCGGCGGCTGCTGACCGGCCACGTCGCGGCGGGATTTCCGCTGGTCGAATCCGCCTCCCGGCCTCCGGCTTCCGGGCTGCGGCTGCTCAACGCCTTTGCCTACACGTGCGGCTTTTCCGTTTGCGCCGCCGCAAGCGGCGCCCGGACCACCAGCCTGGATCTATCACGAAAATACCTGGACTGGGGCCGAAGGAACTTCGTTTTGAATGGACTCGATCCGGCCGGGCATGAGTTCATCCACGGCGACGTTTTCGATTGGCTGCGGCGGCTGGCAAAGAAGCATCGGGTGTTTGATGTCATCCTGCTGGATCCGCCGACCTTTTCGCAATCGAAGGAGCGCGGTGTCTTTCGGGCCGAGACCGATTACTTCGACCTCGTTGCGGCCGTCCTGCCGCTTTTGGCGCCGGGCGGCGTCTTGTTTGCTTCCGCCAACGCGGCGCGCTGGTCGCCGGAGAAATTCCTGGCAGACGTCGAAGGGGCCGTGCACGCCGCAAAGCGGCACATCGTCCAACGCCACTATGCCCCGCAGCCGCCGGATTTTCCGGTGTCACGGTCTGAGCCCGCCTATTTGAAAACCGCATGGATTCGCGTGGCATGAGCCGTGGCGATGCAGTCAACTCTTGTCGCGGCGATCAAGCGAACGGCTCCCCACGCTTATCCCGGGTGTGGAACGCGATTTTCGCACCATGAGAATGACAATTCCCAGGACGAGGACCGTCAGGGCCGCCGAAGCAACCCAAAGGCTCCCGCGGCTCAGAATCTCTCCCTGAGTGGCTGTCGCCACGGTTGCGGCGGGGTTGGCCGGCATCCCGCGCGGCGTTGTGACGGGGGCGGGCGAAGGAGTGACCGCAGGGGCCGGGGCCGGTGCGGGCGCTCGCGCCTGGACAGGCAGGGCATTGACAGCGAATGCCGGCGCCTGGGGGATCGAGGCGCCCGTTCCGGGGGATGGCGCGGCCGCCGGCCTGGACTCGCTACCATGAATGATCAGAGAAGGCACGATTCGGGGTGCGGCGCTTGGGGGATGTGGTGCGGGCGGCGTTACCACGACCTGGGTCAGCGCCGCGGGCAGCGGCGGCATCTCGATCGGCCACGGCGGCATGGCCACAGCATAGTGTGTGATCTGGCCGTGCTCGGCGCGCAACACGGTGACAAAGGGAATGAGCGCCTTTTCCTGCGCCTCGGACCACGACCGGTAGGTCCCGTTGATTTTGTCATCGAACGGGGTGCCGTGGATTTTCTCGTTCCCGTCGGAAACCAAAACGACGGTGATGTAATCCGAATTCCGGATGATTCGCAAAATTTTGTCGAGGGCCTTGTCGAGGCGGCTGTCCTTCTCGAATTTCTGAGCGTTCAAAAACTGGAACATCTGCGCCGTTATCGCCTGTCGGGTTCCGGGCGACCAGATCTGCAGGGGAAAGCGGCCCGCGTACAAGTCTTCGTTGAAAGTCCAGACGCCTACGGTGTCGCCGGGCCGCATCTGGCCATTCCCGCCGGACCACATCAGCGAGGCGGCAGTTTGTCCGGCGGCCTTGGCCCGGGGCTCCATGTGCTTCGAGGTCTCCACGACAAACAGCCAGCGGTTGGACGGTGGAGGTTTGGCCGTGTTGGTCTGCGCGGAGGCGCGGGGCGACGAAGCCGCGCCGAGAAACAGCACAGCGATCAGAAAACTCCATAAGGCTGGAAACGCCGGCGGGAATGCGGGGAGCAATCCGCAGTCCGCCCCATTCGCTTGATTTGAAGTCCTTCTCATGTCTGCCTTTTTAGGAACGCCGATTGAATTGGTTTCGTTCCTGCCGGTTGTGATGGCGGATGTCATTCTGCTGATCCGCCAGCGTGCTCTCGATGGACTGCACGAAATTCCGGCAGCTCGATGCCAGTCCTCCCAGGTTGACGACCGTGTCGCGCTCGGCGATGTCATCGGTGACCGCCAGCACTTCGCCATAGGGGTTAAACCGGTGCGCCGCTCGCTCGATCATCTGATCGGCCGTCTGACCGGCTTTGGAAAAAAGAATTTCGACCTCCCGCGTGGAAACCCTGTCCGAGGGCCCGTAAATGGCCGGGCTGGATCCGTCGAAAAACACGGTCAGCGGCGTGCCCGTGGCGTCGTGATACAGCGTCAGGATGCGGATCAACTCGTCGCGCGCCGCGGCGGAATAACGCGGTTTGCCCGGCGCCAGTTCAAGCCACTCGTGCAGCAGGCTGTAACCGTCAACCAGGATACGGACCAGGGCCATGCCTCCAGAATAACGCCGGGCGGAGGAATTGAAAGAGGCAATCTGCGGCCGTCCGGCAGCGGGTCTCCCGAACAATCTCCTGAATAGGGATTGCGCGTTCAGGAACGTCTGTTACTCTCGAGAGTAGAGAGGAAATGATGAAGTTTTGCGCGTTAATCCTGGTTTCGGGAATGATTCTCGCCAGTGCGACAGCGCCCGGCGCCGTTCCCGGAGGCGCGGCCGGCATGATTCAAATCAAGGGACCGATCGGACCGGCCACCGCCGGCTACATCGCGCGCGCGATTGACGTGTCCGCAGCGCGAGGCGACGCCTGCCTCATCCTCCAACTCGACACGCCGGGCGGCCTGCTGGATTCCACGGAAGAAATCGTCCAGAAACTCTATGCTTCGCCCGTGCCGACGGTGGTCTATGTCGCCCCCTCGGGCGCGATCGCGGGCAGCGCGGGAACTTTCATCACCCTGGCGGCGGACGTTGCCGTGATGGCACCGCACACGACCATTGGCGCGGCGCATCCGGTCGAGATCGGCGCCGGCGGCAGCGAGAAGCTGGACGATGTGATGAAGCAGAAGCTGGAGAACATCTGGAGCAGTTACATCCAAAACATCGCCGCCAAACGCGGACGCAACGTCGAGTGGGCCGCGTCCGCCGTTCGCGAAAGCGCTTCCATCACGGCGGAAAAGGCGCTGGACCTGAATGTGATCGACCTGATCGCAAAGGACGTTCCCGATCTGCTGGCGCAACTGGACGGACGGGAAGTGAACGGAAAGCAGTTGAAAACCGCAGGGGCGGAGATCGTGGAGATCCCGATGTCGATGGGCGAGAAATTGTTTCAAGTGCTGTGGCGGCCGGAAGTGATGTTCCTCCTGATGCTGGTCGCCATTTACGGTATCATCGGCGAGATCAACCATCCGGGCGCCGTTCTCCCCGGCGTCGCCGGCGCCATCGCGTTGCTCGTGTTTCTGTACATGTCCACCATTCTGCCGGTCAGCGTCGCGGGAATCGCCCTGATCGTTTTGGCCGTGTTTTTGTTCCTGGTGGATTTGTATGCGCCGACCCATGGCGTGCTGACCGCGGGAGGCGTCATCGCCTTTTTCCTCGGCGCGTTGATGCTGTTCGCCCATTCCGGGCCGGGGTTTCAGCTTTCCGTGTTCTGGATCATTCCCGCGACGGCGATGACCGCGTTGTTCTTTTTGTTCGTGGTGGGCGCCGGCTTGCGCGCGCAGCGGTTGCCCGTGAGGGCCGGGCGCGAGACCATGATGGGCAAAGTCGTGCCCGCGCTCGGGCGAATCGACGTGAACGGCGGCCGGGTTTTCATCGAAGGCGAATACTGGAATGCCGTCAGTGCGGTTGCGGTCGAAAAGGATCAACCCGTCGAGATCGTCGGAATCGAAGGTTTGACGTTGAAAGTTAACCCCAAAACACAATAGCGGAGGAACTATGCCTGACATTATCAATTCCCTCATGAAGATCGGTTCAAGCCTGGTGGTGATCGTCATCATTTTGGCCATCCTGCTGCCGCAAACGTTGCGCATCCTGCGCGAATACGAGCGCGGCGTGATCTTCCGGCTCGGCAAATTGCTGAGCGCAAAGGGCCCCGGCCTCATCTTCCTGTTCCCCATCGTCGATCGCATGGTGAAAATGGATTTGCGCGTGGTCACCATCGACGTGTCCAAACAGGAAATCATGACCCGCGACAACGTGCCCGCCACGGTGGACGCGGTGGTGTATTTCCGCGTCGTCGATCCGGTGGCTGCGGTGATCAAGGTGGAGAATTTCTGGAAAGCGACGTCACTGATCGCGCAGACGACGCTGCGAAGCGTGCTCGGACAGGCCCCGCTGGACGACCTGCTGTCGCAACGCGACGTGATCAACCAGAAGCTGCAGGAAATCATCGACCGGCAGACCGAGCCGTGGGGCGTGAAAGTGACCGCGGTTGAGGTGAAGGACGTGTCGTTGCCGGACAGCATGAAACGCGCGATGGCCAAGCAGGCGGAGGCCGAACGCGAGCGCCGCGCGAAAGTCGTCAATGCCGAGGGCGAATTCCAGGCCGCCGAGAAGATGGTCCAGGCGGCCGCGATGATCAGCAAGGAACCCATCGCCCTGCAGTTGCGCTATCTCCAGACCATGCGCGAGATGGCGAGCGAACACAACACCACCACCTTCCTGCCGCTGCCAATCGATTTGTTCAGCGCGTTCTTGAAGAAATGATCCGCACCCTGGCGGGCGCGGGCGGGTGAAGGCCTCCGTAGCCGCCGTTGTGAAACGGCGGAGATCCTCACCGCGAGACGGATCCGCCAATTCACATTGGCGGCTATAGCGGTTCATGGCCCTCATGCGCTCCCGCTCACCCGGAGTGAAGACCAGGAAGCAATATCTCCATCCGATCTGCGGGATCTGCGGGCAACAGGGTTCAAACAGGCTCTCACTTTGGACTTTGGACAGCGGACGTTGGACTTTAGAATCGGAGCGTGCTGGAATCATTGACCAACCAACTTGCCGCCGCGAAATCGCTGTCCGAGGATCAAGTGTGGCTCGCGGTCGGACAGTTGGTGGACGAAGCTGTCGCCGCGACGGTCAAGGCGGATTTTCTGTCGGCGTTCGCCCGGAAGGGTGAAACCGTTGAAGAAATCGCCGCGCTCGCCCGCGCGTTGCGTAAAAAGTCCGTGCAGCCGCCGGTGGACCCGGAGACCCGCGCGCGCGGCATCCTCGACGTGGTCGGCACCGGCGGCGACCGGATGAACACCTTCAATATATCGACCACCGTGGCAATTCTGTGCGCCGCCGCGGGGGTGGCGGTGGCCAAGCATGGCAACCGGGCCGTCACCTCGCAGGTCGGCAGCGCGGACGTGCTCGATGCCCTGGGAATCCGGATCGATCTGCCGCCGATCGAGGCGGCGCGTTCTCTGCGTGAACGTCATTTCGCCTTTTTTTTCGCGCCGGCGTACCATCCCGCCTTCAAACATATCGCACCGGCGCGCAAATTGTGCGCCGAGCGCGGCCAGCGCACGATCTTCAACATTCTCGGGCCGCTGCTGAATCCGGCGCAGCCCGACGCGCTGCTCGTCGGCGTGTCCCGACCGGAACTGTGCGAACCCCTGGGCCGCGTGCTGCAATCGCTCGGCGTCCGACGGGCCATGGTGGCGAGCGGCGGGTTGCGGCGGGCGCAGGCCGATGGGCAGTCCAGGCCGTCGGACGCCGTTCATGCATCCGCCTTTCTCGACGAGCTCTCGACTCTGGGCGACAACACGATCGCGGAGTTCTACCAGGAGCGCGGCTTCGCCGCATCGGTGCTCGCAACCGATTCGTTTCCGCTGCAAACAGCGACCTTGTCCGACCTGGTGGGGGGCGACCGGCAGACGAACGCCACGATTGTGCGGCGTCTGCTGCACGGGGAAGAACGGGGACCGAAGCGCGATGCGGTGCTTCTCAATGCCGCGGCGGCTTTGTTCGTGGCCGGACGGACGCGTACGATGGCTGAGGGATGGGAATTGGCCGCCGATGTGATAGATGGCGGTCTGGCGCTGAAGAAGCTCGCCGAGTTGACGGAACAATGAGGTTCAATTTTGAACGCCAGACGGGCATGGAAAATCAGTTTGAATTAAGTAACCTTCCGGTTACAGTTCCAGTCCGGTTCCGGCCAGCAGGCATTGGACGGCATATATGGCAAACAACAACGGTTCTCGCAAACTGAAGGGGAGCCTCATTCTGATCGGGGTGGTCGTGGTGCTGGGCGGCGGCGTCTGGTACTTCGTCCGGAAGGACAATTCCGACGCGCAGTATGAGACCGCGCCGGTCACACGCGGGGACCTCGTGCAGGTGGTCACCGCCACCGGACAGTTGGATCCAGTCGTCAATGTGCAGGTCGGCAGCCAGATCTCCGGCATCATCAAGAAGCTTTACGTGGACTACAACTCCGTCGTGAAGTCCAACCAGCTCGTTGCGGAAATTGATCCTGCCACTTATCAGGTCAACGTGCTCAAGGCGGAGGCCGATGTCGCCAACGCGAAGGCCACGCTCGAACTCAACCAGGTCGAAGCCCGGCGCGCGGATTCCCTGTTCAATGACAAGTTGATTTCGGCTTCCGATCACGACACGGCCACCGCGCAATTGCATCAGGCCGAGGCCCAGGTCCAATCCGACGAAGCGACCCTCAAGAATACACAGGTGCAGTTGTCCTATTGCACGATTTATGCCCCCGTGGATGGCGTCGTCATCTCGCGCAACGTGGATGTCGGCCAGACCGTCGCCTCGAGCTTCAGCACCCCGACACTGTTTCTCATCGCGAATGATTTGAGCAAGATGCAGATCGACGCGCTGGTTTCCGAGGCCGACATCGGCGGCGTCGCCACCAACCAAAACGTCAGTTTCACCGTGGATGCCTATCCGTTTCGCACCTTCCGCGGCAAGGTCAGCCAGATCCGCTACGGACCCCAGACGAACCAGAACGTGGTGTGCTACGATGCGGTCGTGGAAGTCAACAATGCCGATTTGAAATTGCTGCCGGGCATGACGGCAAACGTTTCCATCATCACTGCCGAGCGTAAAAACGCGCTGAAGATCCCCAATGCGGCCCTGCGATTCCGTCCGCCAGAAGCCGCTGGTGCAGGAACGAATGGCGTGGCGGCGACGGAAAGCCCGGCGGCAAACATCTCGACAAACGCCGGGAACGGCGGTGACCGGGGTGGCGGGATTCGGGGCGCCGGAGGAGGCCGTGAAGCGGGCGGCGGCCAGGGCGGTTCCCGGCCGGACAGGTCGAGTGCCCGCACGGTTTACATATTGGATGCCACGAAGAATCCGGACCACCCGGAATTGCGGCCTGCCAGGATCAAGACGGGAATCAACGACGGCGTGAGCACGGAAGTGATCGAAGGCTTGAAGGAAGGCGATCAACTGGTGACTGCTCTTTTGAGCTCGTCATCCGAGGCTTCATCGCGCCCGTCGAATCCATTCGGCGGCGGTCGAAGATTCTAACTTTGCGGCGGGCTTGAGAGCGATGTCGGAATGAACGCGGTCATCAAACTCGAAAACGTCCAGAAGGTTTACCACACGGGCGAGGTGGACGTGCACGCCGTGCGCGGCGTGTCGCTGCAAATTGAGCCCGGCGAGTTTGTCGCCGTCATGGGTGCCAGCGGTTCCGGCAAATCCACGCTGATGAACTTGATCGGGTGCTTGGATCGCTCGACCGAAGGGTCTTATTTGCTCGATGGCACGGACGTTTCCAAACTGAACCGGGATGAGCTGGCGGACATTCGCAACCAGAAAATCGGCTTCGTCTTTCAGGGATTCAACCTGCTGTCGCGCACTTCGGCGCTGGAAAACGTCGAACTGCCCCTGTTGTACTCGCATCCCCCCATTCACGGCCGCGAACAGCGCGAACGCGCCCTGGGCGCCCTGGATATCGTCGGCCTCACCGACCGGGCCTATCATCACCCGAACCAGCTCTCCGGAGGCCAGCAGCAACGTGTCGCCATTGCCCGGGCGCTCGTCAACCGGCCCGCGCTCCTGCTCGCGGATGAACCGACCGGCAATCTGGACAGTCAAACGAGCATTGAAATCATGGGCGTGTTTCAAAAACTCAACCAGGATGGCATCACCCTCGTCATGGTGACGCACGAGCTGGACATCGCCCAGTATACCCGGCGCACGGTCGTCATGCGCGATGGCCGGATCGTGACGGATGCCTTGGTGGGGAAGCGGCTGAAAGCCGAAACGGAGCTGCAACGGTTGCGCGAAGCCCAGCAGGCGGTTCAACTGGCGCCATGAGACGAATACTGGCCACTCTCAAAATCGCCCTGCGCGCCCTGCGCAGAAACAAAATGCGGACCGTCCTCACCATGCTCGGGATGATCATCGGCGTGGGCGCCGTGATCGCCATGGTGGGCATCGGCAACGGTGCCAAGTCGCAAATTGAAGCCCAGATCGCCAGCTTCGGCGAGAACCTGATCCTCGTCTGGACCGGCAGCATGACTCGCGGCGGCGTCCACACCGGCTGGGGTAGCGCCGGAACTTTGAGCGTCGAGGACGCCGAAGCCATCCAGCGGGAGGTTCCCGGTGTCGTGGTCATCAGCCCGGAAGTGCGCACCAGCGGCCAGGTCGCCGCCGGGAATGAGAACTGGTTCACACAGATTGTTGGAGAAGGCTCGGATTACTTCACCATGCGCCAGTGGCCGGTCGTCCAGGGTGGAGGCTTCAGCGAACAGGACGTTCGCGCCGCCAACAAGGTCGCAGTGGTCGGCAAGACCATCGTGGACCAGCTCTTCCCCGGCGAAGATCCGATCGGCCAGATTCTACGCGTCAAGAGCGCCCCCTTCGTCGTGGTGGGCGTGCTCCGTCCCAAGGGCCTGTCCGTTCAGGGACAGGATCAGGACGACATCGTCCTGGTGCCTTACACGAGCGCGATGAAGCGCCTGTTGGGTGTCACCATGCTCCGGTCCATCAATGTGCAGGCCAGCAGCCCCCGGATGTTGAATCCCGCACAGGCCCAGATCATCAGCCTGCTGCGCCAGCGCCATCACATCACCCCGGGAAAGGACGATGACTTCACGGTGCGCACCCAGCAGGAAATCGCCGACGCCGCAACGGAACAGTCCAAGACCATGTCCTGGCTGCTGGCGGGCATCGCCTGTGTTTCCCTGGTCGTGGGCGGAATCGGCATCATGAACATCATGCTCGTCAGCGTCACCGAGCGGACCCGCGAAATCGGGATTCGCATGGCGGTCGGCGCCCGGGGAGGCGACATCCTGCTCCAGTTTTTGACCGAAGCGGTGACGCTGAGCATGATCGGCGGAATCATCGGCATCCTGGCCGGGCTGGGCACCTCCAAAGTCATTGAAATCCTCAAACATTGGCCGGTGATGACGCCGGCGCTGTGGATCGTCATCGCCTTCCTGGTCAGCGCGGCCGTTGGCGTCTTCTTCGGCTTTTATCCGGCGCGCAAGGCGTCCAAACTCGACCCCATCGACGCGTTGCGGTACGAATGAACGCAACTAAAGACGAAACGGTTCGGAGCCCGGCGTTCAGGCGGTTTCGCGGCCAGCCGGCGCCCACGCCCGGTTCCTCTTCGGGCGGCGGCACACCGGGCACGGCTGCCGAAGTGTTGCCGGCGCACACGCCCGCGCTCTTCCGAAGCGCGGTGCGACAGGCGGCGGATTTATTGCGAGCAGGACAGGTGGTTGCCCTGCCCACGGAGACGGTTTACGGCCTTGCCGCCAATGCCCTGGACGCCGAAGCCGTCGCCCGGATTTACGAGATCAAGGGCCGCCCGGCGCACAACCCCATCATCGTCCACGTGGCTGGACTGGAGATGGCGCGGCGCTGCGTCGCGACCTGGCCGCCGTCCGCGGACAAACTGGCCGCCGCCTTCTGGCCCGGACCCCTGACGCTCGTGTTGCCCCGTTCGAAGGAAATCCCCGACGCCGTCACCGCGGGCGGAACCACGGTCGGCGTTCGCTGCCCGAGCCATCCCATCATCCAGGCCGTCATTCGCGAGTGCGGCTTTCCCCTGGCCGCGCCGAGCGCGAACCCGTCAAACCGTATTTCGCCCACGACCGCCGAGCATGTGCGCAAACAACTGGGCGGAAAAATTCGCTGCATCGTCGACGGCGGGCCTTCCCAGGTGGGGATCGAATCCACCGTGCTCGACCTGACGGCCGAGCCGCCGCGCGTCCTGCGCCCGGGCATGATCCACGAAGGCGCCCTTGCGGCCGTCATCGGCGCGGTGCGGGGCGACGCGCGCGGTGCGCCAGGTGGCGAAACGCTCAGGAGCCCGGGATTGTTGCGGCGGCATTATGCGCCCCGGGCAAAGCTGGTGGTGTTGAGCTGGCGTGACGACGCGGATCTCAAATCTCAAATCTCAAATCTCAAATCTCAAATCTCCGATTGCCATCTCATCGCCCACAGCCGGGTTCCTTCCCCGAAAGGTTTTGGCCGGGTCAGCCTCATTCCCCACGACCCGGAAGCGTTTGCACGCGCCCTGTATGCCGAGTTGCACCGGTGCGATGAAGAAGGAGCGGGATGGATCGTGGTCGAGGCCCCACCCGAAACACCTGAATGGACTGCGATCCAGGATCGTCTGAAGAGGGCGGGGGCAACATAATGTGAAACTTTTTTTCCGTTCACGGGTCCATTGGAAAGGCCGGCGGGATGAATGGGAACCGATAACTCCGTTGAAGCAACACTTGTTTGACGAAATGAAACCGATCCACCACTCTTCGCACACGATGAGAGCCATGACTTTTTTGTCGGTTCTGCTTGCCGGTGGCCTGTCCGTGTCCGCCCAAACGAACACCGGCGAGTCTGCCGCGCCGGGCGCGGATAGCACCTCCCCCGGCGGGTATTCCCTGAGGCAGACGAACGGTGCGGCGGCCAATGTCCGCATGTTGTCCTTGCAGGATTGCGTTCAACTGGCGTTGCAGCACAATCTCGACCTGCAGATAGACCGCTACAATCCGCAGGTGGCGTTGTTCGCCCTGAGGGCGGCTTATGGGGGGTATGATGTGTCGCTCTTTTTGTCAGGCCAGCACTCGCACAATGAAGGCGTCCCGACCCTCTTTGGAACGAACGTCTTCAGCGGCACGATTTCGGACGAAAACACCTTCAACGCGTCTCTGGGCGGGGTCTCACCCATCGGCACAACCTACAGCCTCCAGGGCAATGCCAGCGATGACTACGGGAATTTTCCCGAAACCAGTTCCTCTTCGGCCTCCGTGACCGCCAACCAGCCCCTGTTGAAAAATTTCTGGATTGACAGCACACGGCTCAACATCCGTGTCGGCAGGAATCGACTGAAGTACTCCGAACTCGGCCTCAAGCTGCAGATCATGACCATCGTGACCTCCGTGGAGCAGGCCTACTACGATCTGATCTATGACCGGGAAAACGTGGTTGTGCAGGAAAAAGCCGTCGAATTGGCCGAACGCCTTGTGTCGGAAAACAGGAAACGACTCGAAGTGGGCGCCTTGGCGCCACTGGACCTGGCGTCGGCGGAAGCTCAAGCGGCCCAAAACCGGGCGCTCGTCATCGCGGCCAAAAACCAGGTGCGCACGCAGGAAAACCTGGTCAAGCAACTGATCACAGACCGGTTTTCGAGCTGGGCGGATGTCGCGCTGCAACCCAGCGGCACACTCACCGCGACGCATCAGTTCTTCAGCAGGCAGGACAGTTGGAAGAAAGGGTTGACGGAACGGCCGGACTTGCTGCAGTCCAAGCTGGACGTCGAAAAGGCCGGTATCCAGTTGAAATACGATCTCAATCAGATCTTTCCGGAGCTGGATGTGTTCGGAACCTACGGCTTCAACGGAGGCGGCAAGGAGTTCAGCGGCGCCCTCTATGACGTCCAGCAGATGGACCGCAGCCTCTACACCTATGGCGGCAAGGTCACCGTTCCCCTGGCGAACCTCTCCGCCCGCAACATCTACAAGTCCGACAAGGCGACCCGGCAACAACTCGTGCTCGGGCTCAAAAAGCTCGAGGAAACCATCATGATCGCAATCGACGACGACATCGCAACCATCCAGGCGAATTTCGACCAGGTGCAAGCCACCACCGCCCAGCGCCAGTACGAGGTAGCCGCGCTGGATGCCGAGCAAAAAAAACTTGAAAACGGGAAGAGCACCACGTACACGGTCCTGCAGGTTCAGCGCGACCTGACCACCGCTCGAGGCGCCGAAATCCAGGCGCTGGACAATTACAACAAGAGCCTCTCCCAGTTCAGCTTCGACGAGGCGAGCACCCTCGAACGGCTTGGGATCGACCTCCAGGCGAAATAAAGCCCATGGCACCCGCCGTTTCTTCCCGGCCGCGGATCGTTGTGGATGGAAAATGCTTCCGGCTGGGTGCGGAGAAATTTCATGTTAAGGGCGTCGCTTACGGGCCCCTTGTGCCTGATGCGCACGGCTCATTCTTTGCCTCGCCGCAGCAAACCTCGCTGGACTTGGCGCAAATCCTCGAACTGGGGGCCAATCTCCTCCGCGTTTACCACGTGCCACCCCGCTGGTTCCTCGACCTCGCGGAGAAACGCCGGCTGAAAGTGCTGGTCGATATCCCCTGGAACCGGCACCTCTGCTTCGACTCCGAACCGCGGCGCCGCGAAGCGCGCGATGCCATCCGGCGCGCGGTCTCCGATTGCGCGCAGCACCCGGCCGTGTTCGCCTTCAGCGTGGCGAATGAAATCCCGTCAGACATCGTGCGTTGGGCCGGCGCCCGCGCCGTCGCGGACTTTGTCGATGAACTGGTCGGCGAGGCCAAACGGGCGGATCCGGAGTGCGTTTGCACGTTCACAAATTTTCCACCCACCGAGTTCCTGCAGCCGCAACGTCCCGACTTCGTCTGCTTCAACGTTTACCTCCATCAGGAGCGCCCGTTTCAGAATTATCTCGCGCGGCTCCAAATGATGGCGGACGCCAAACCGCTCGTGCTCGGCGAATTCGGCATCGATTCGCTGCGCGAGGGCGAAGTGCGGAAATGCGAGATCCTCGCGTGGCAGATTGAGGACGCCTTCCGCGGCGGACTGGCCGGAGCGATCCTTTTCAGCTACACGGATGAATGGTTCAAAGACGGGCGCCTGGTCGAGGACTGGCAAATGGGACTGGTGACGCGCGACCGCCGGACCAAGGAATCGTTCGGAGTCGTCCGGAAGCTGTTCCACATCGCCCCCTGCTTCCCGCTGCCGCGATGTCCCAAGGTTTCGGTGGTCGTGGCGAGCTACAATGCCGACCGGACCCTCCCGTCGTGCCTGGATTCCCTGCGGCGGCTCAATTACCCCGACTACGAGGTCATTCTGGTTGATGACGGATCGACCGATACGACCCCGCAGGTGGCGCAGGAATCGGGGTGGGGCGAGCGTCCGCGCGAGCCGTCTGTTCAGAGCCAACGGCCGGCTCGTCAGGAGCCTCGCCCCACCGGGCATGGGGGAAATGCAAAAGGAAGAATGGAGAATGAAGAATTCGATTCCGCGCATGGCGCGCTAATTCCCTTTCGGCATTCTGCATTTTTCCTTCTCCCTTTCAAAAGCTCAGGTAGGTGTACTCTTTGAGGCCGCGTTCGTAGTCGTCCAGGAGTCGCATGGCTTCGGACGGCTTCATGCGGTCGGATTTGATGGCTTCGTCCATTTGCGCTTTCATCTGGCGTTTGAGTTCATTTTCGTCGTATTGCACCGAAGCCAGGGCCTGGACGATGGTGGTGCCTTCGATGATTTCCTCGACGTAGTAACCCGCGGCTTCATCCGGGTCGAGGAAGACGTGCACTTCGTTGACGCGGCCGAAGAGGTTGTGCAGGTCTCCCATGATATCCTGGTAGGCGCCCATGAGGAAGAAGCCGAGATAATAGGGCTCGATCACGCCGTTGCCGTTGGTGTTCAACTTATGCAGCGGCAGCGTGTCCCGCACGTCGCGCAGGTCGATGAATTTGTTCACCTGGCCGTCGGAGTCGCACGTGATATCGACGAGTGTCGCCTCGCGGGTGGGGCATTCATTGAGGCGGCTGACGGGCATGATGGGGAACAACTGGCCGAGGGCCCAGTGATCGAGCAGCGATTGGAACACGGAGAAATTGCAGAGATACTGGTCGGCGAGGCTGTCTTCGAGATTGCGGATTTCTTCCGGCACGTAACTCTGGCCGTGGAAGCTCTGGACGACCTCCTGGCCGATCTCCCAGTACAGATTTTCGATCTTGGCCTTGTCGGGCAGGTCGAGCACGCCGAGGGTGAACATGTGCTGGGCATCCTCGCGTCGTTCCTGCGCGTCATGGTAGGCTTCGAGCTTGTTCAGTTTGGCGAGGTTCTTCCGGATATCGAGCAACTCCTTCACCAGCGCGTGCTCGTTTTCGCCGTATTGAAAAAACTGGCCGGGTCTGACCTTTTCGATCGCGCCAAAGACCTCGACGATGAGGACACTATGATGCGCGACGAGGGCGCGGCCGCTTTCGCTAATGATGTCCGGATGCGGCACTTTTTCCGCGTTGCAGACGTCGGCCACGTAGTAGATGACGTCGTTGGTGTATTCCTGGAGGGTGTAATTGGTGGAACTGTCGAAGGCCGAGCGGCTGCCGTCGTAGTCCACGCCCAGGCCGCCGCCGACGTCGAGGTAATCGATCTGGAACCCCATCTTGTGGAGTTTGGCATAGAGCCGGGCGGCTTCCTGGACCGCCTTCTTCACCGTGAGGATGTCGGGCACCTGGGAGCCGATGTGGAAGTGGAGCAGTTTGAGGCAATGGCTGAGGTTTTCGGCTTTCAACATTTCGGTGGCGGCGAGGATTTCAGCGGTGCTGAGCCCGAATTTGGCGTCTTCGCCGCCGCTGTCGGCCCACCGTCCGGCGCCCTTGCTCATGAGCCGCGCGCGGATGCCGACGACGGGTTCGACGCCGAGCTGCCTGGACACGGTGATGATTTGGCGGAGTTCCTCGAGCTTCTCGACGACCATGATGACTTTGCGGCCGAGTTTGGTGCCGAGCAGCGCCATGCGGATGAAATTGCAGTCTTTATAGCCATTGCAGATGATCAGGCTGCCGATTTGGTTTTGCAGGGCGAGGCCGGCGAACAGTTCGGGTTTGCTGCCCACTTCGAGCCCGAAATCGAACGGCTTGCCGGCGTCGAGGATTTCCTCGACGACTTCGCGGAGCTGGTTGACCTTGATGGGAAAGACGCCGCGGTATTTGCCCTGGTAATTGTATTCCGTGATAGAACTGCGGAAGGCGAGGTTGATGGACTCGACGCGGTGGCGGAGGATGTCCTGGAACCGGATGAGCACCGGGAATTTGAGTCCGCGGCCTTTGGCCTCCTCGATGACATCCGTCAGGTCCACCGAAGCGCCGGCCTCCTCCAGAGGCCTGGCCACGACGTGGCCGGCTTCGTTGATGTCGAAGTATTTCGCCCCCCATCGCTGAATGTTGTAGAGGTTTCTGGCGGCCTGGAGGTCCCAGCGGTCGTTCGCGTCAGTCGGATTGCTCATCGTAGCTTCGAATCGAAGCGCACTATAGGAGGATGCGCGCAGAATTCAATAAGAGGAATCAAATTATTTTTGGCGCCTGGGGAACCGTTTCCTCGGGGGCACCTTGACACTGCCCCCGACGCCACGGTATTCAGTGGCTGTCTCTGGAATGGGTGGAACGGGCGACCCGCCCAATGCCA
>PLQC01000161.1 GCA_003159675.1 Limisphaerales bacterium | reverse complement strand
CCACAAAAGCGAGAAATCGCGAATGTTCATGGAGTTCTAGTGCGGTTTTTACGAAAACTCACGAAGCCCGGCTTTCAGGTTCGAACCCTCTATCGCACACCATCTTCACCGTTCGCCTGGAGTGGCGCGTGGGAAGATTTTCATCCCCAAGCCGCCGTCCTTCAGCCAGTCGTGGTGGATGGACCCGGTATTACATCCCCATGATCTGATACCCGCAATCCACGTAGATCACCTGGCCCGTAATGGCCGCCGCGCCGTCGCTGGCGAGGAACGTCCCGGTGGCGCCGAGTTCTTCCGGCAGCACGTTGCGTTTCAGGGGGGAATGGGCTTCGTAGTGCTTGAGCATTTCCGTGAAGCCGGCGATGCCGCGCGCCGCCAGCGTGTTCACCGGACCGGCGCTGATGCAGTTCACGCGGATCTTCTTCGGGCCCAGATCGTACGCGAGATAGCGTGTGCCGGCCTCGAGGGCGGCCTTGGCCACCCCCATGACGTTATAGTGCGGCACAACCTTTTCCGAGCCGTAATAGGTCATCGCGACGATGCTGCCGCCCTCGGTCATCAATGGCGCCGCTCCGCGCGCCAGCGCCACTAGCGAATAGGCGCTCACGTCGTGCGCCACCCGGAAGGCTTCGCGGCTGGTATTGACGAATTCGCCTTCCAGGGCGTCCTTGGGTGCGAAGGCCACGGAGTGCAGCAGCAGATGCAGTTTGCCGAATTTTTCACCGACGGCTTTGAACACACCCGCTATCTCTTCGTCTTTGGTCACATCGCAGGGCAACATCAGCGTGTCACCGCCGAACGCGCCCACGAGTTCCTCCACGTTCTCCTTGAGCCGCTCTCCCTGATAAGTGAACGCGAGCTTCGCCCCTTCCCTGTGCCAGGCCTGCGCGATGGCCCACGCGATGGAACGCTTGTTGGCGACGCCGAAGACAATGCCGAATTTGCCGGTCAGTAAAGACATGGATTGCGTTTCGTTAACATTTCATTCGCTAGGAACCGGAGTATCAGTAGGGAAAATCGCCGGTCGTGGCAAGGGCAGAAAACCAGCCTGCGACGGCCTCTATTCGGCGGGGCAGGACTCTCCCGGGACCGGCGGATGCGCCGGCGCGGACCACACGCCATCGCGCCGGCGGGGGCGGATGTCAATTCATCGTTCTCATGCGCGTTTGTTGCGTTCGCCAGAGGAACAGCAGGCCGCCGAGCCCGAACACCAGCAGGCCGGTGACGGCAAAAGTCCCGGCGTTCGGATGGTGCGGCAGGAATTGCAGTGAGACGGCGCCGACCGCGGGTCCGGCGCAAATGCCCGCCCCGATGGCCGCTTCATGCAGTCCGCCATGCTCGGCGCTCGCTTCACCCAGGTCCATCGAATAGAAGAGCGATGAATAATAAATCAGTCCGGCCGAAAGGCCGAAGAAGATCTGGGCCAGCACAAACACCCAAAGTTCCCGGGCCAGCAGAAGAAACATGAAACAGATGATGAGCGCCACGAACGCCGAGAACAGCCAGCGAAACCGGTAATGCCAGCCGGTCCATTTCCACAGAAAGGCGAATGCGGCGAAACGCGCGAAAAACCAGATCGAACAATACAACCCCACTCTTGTGGGAGAAAGATCCAGCTTCTGGGCAATGCCCGGCATGACGGCCAGCAGCGTGTTCATCGCGACATAAGCGAACGGGTTCGCCAGCCAGGCCATCTTCAGAAAGCCGTGCGGATCCACCGTCCGACGGCCCGCCGCGAGCTCGGGGGGCGGTTGCTGGCCTTCCGGGTCCGGCGTTGCCGGCATGACGGTCATCCTTCGAAACGAGAGCCAATGCAGGAGAATGAGCTGGACCAGAAACAAACCCGCGGGAAGCCAGAAAATTGCGCCGCGCCCCATCCGATCGTAAAGCGGGCCGCCGGTGAAGTAAGCCACTGCGGCTGCGGCGGACCATGTGCAATTGTAAATCCCGACCATGTGCTGCACTCCCGAGTGCGTCTCATTCTCGCTGACGAGTGCCTCGAGGGCGGGCCAGGTGAAGAGCAACGCGATGCTGTAGGCAGCAACGATGCAGATCACCCCGGCGGCGGAACCCAGAAAGCCTCCGACCAGCATCAGCGCCATCAACCCGCTGAATCCAAGCTTTAAACTGGTCAAATAGCCGCGCCGCTGGGCGAACTTGCCGCATTGCCACGCCGAAAAAATGTAGATGAAACCGTACAGCGCCGAAACCCACAGGTTCCCGCGATTGCCGAAGCCGAACCGGTCGCGCAGGTAAAAGACCAAGTAATTGAAGAAATAGCAATTCGCGAGCGTGTTCAGCGCCGCCAGGACGAGGTAGCCGGTCTTGAGCCGCCCCACCTTCAGTGAATCCGTCGCGGGTTTCGAGTTTTGTGTTCCGGGATGAGGCATCTTCCATTGGCAGCGGCACCTCGCAGGAGCGCCGCATTTTTGGTGGTCCGGCCGGCCGCGATCTCACTCACGAAACGCGGCTGCGGCCTCAATAGTCATACAGCCCGCTGTCGCGGGTGTAGGCCCCCGCGCCGCCCGTTCCGCCCCCTTCGCCGGCTCCTCCCATGAGATCGCCAAGCACGTCCCCCATGTCTTCCTCGATTTTCTCGGGATCTTCACCGGCTTCGAGACGTTTGATGGCCGTGTCGAGTTCTTTAGGCACGGAACCCGGCGGCATAAGGTCCTTCATCTTCTTCATCATGCGGGCCATGTGCCGGGGATTGTTTTCATCCATGTGCTCCATGTCGCGCTCCATCTCGGCCATCGCGCGGGCGATGCGCGGATCGTCGAAGTCCGGCATCGGCCCTTCGCCGCCTTCGGGTTGGCCTTGGCCCGCCGGTTCAGTCAGTCGGCGCGTCATGGCAAAGCGGCTGAGTTGCTTTTCCATCCTCTTGCTGCCGCATTTGGGACAAACCGGCGGACGATCCGGAATCATCCGCCTGGACAGGAAGCTGAATATCCTCCGACACTTCTGACAGGCAAATTCGTAGATCGGCATCGGGATTCACGATTCACGATTTACGATTTGCGCGCCAGTAAATAATTTGCGCGCCCGCGGATTGGGGCATCCGCACACTGCCCCCGATGCGCGGCATGCAGGCCGCTTCAATGTCCGAGCGGGCGGAGACCAAACACCGGACAGACCCCGACATTCGAGGGCCGAAAAATATGCGGCGCCGGGCGGTGGTCCCGGGCTGGGAGCGAGACGAAACAGGCAGGCGTCGCCTCGCCTGCCTGCACATTGGGCCGGGTGCCCTTGCTCGGGCAATGAGAGGGTTATCCCACCAGTCTTTGCCGCCGGCGCAGCACATGGAGGAGGATGCCAAGGCCGCAGCTCAGGATCGACCCTGCGCCCGGTTCGGGGACGGCGATGCCGCTGATGATGACGTTGTCGTAGCGCCAGTTGCCGGACGAATTGTTGTAGGCTGTTCCGGCCCCGTTGATGACATCCGCGCCGGTGGAGGCATTGACGAGGCGGATCCCGAAATTCGGATCATTATTCACCGCCGAGATGCCGCTGAGGTCGGCTGTGATTCCGTTGACCCAAGAGGCGGAGGCGAACTGAATATAGGTGCCGTTTACGGTCAGGGCGCTGCTGGTGTTGTTCTTGATCGTGCCCTGGGTTCCGGTGTACGTGATCGCGGCGTTGACCCAACTGCTGCCGTCGATTGTATATTCCAACTCCAGGTTGGCCTCCGCCTGCTTTGTCGTGTTGACGTCGAAGTAGATCTGGAGGCCGGTATATCCGACCGTGCTGGCATCAAACTCGGCGCCTTGGGTGCCGATTGGAGCCGATGAGGACCAGCCGTTGGCGGCCGTGGAGGTGGTGGGTCCCCCGCGGACCCGCCACGCCTGATTGTTCGCCCCGAGTATGGAGCTGGAACTTCCGGCCGATACGGTGATGTCGGAAATGTTCTGACTAGGGCCCGGTGTTCCGTAGGTATTGTCCATGCCCAGGGCGGTGGCGGTGCCGGAACCCGTGGAGGTCGCAGGGGACAGGTTTTGTGCGACGGAGAGGTTATCAAATGTCCACGCGGTAATGGTCGTTTGCGCCTGGGTCAGCGCGACGGCGAGCAGGGACCCGCAGCCCAGAGTGAGAAGAATTATTTTTTTCATATAAGGATTGTCGTTGGACTGGTTAAGGTTGTTAAGGTTGATGGGGGGGGGTAATTAGAGACAAAGGATATTACAATGCCGGGAAGGAGAGGTGTCATCTGTGTTACATTTTGTGTCGCCTGGCAACATTCGAAACCAAGGAATGCGTGGCCGGTTAATTCGGGTCTTCGCCCGGATCGGCCGTCCAGATGATCTCGACCTGCGGAAGAATGGCCTTGCCCCGGTCCGGTCCGGGTTGGGTCTGGACCACCTGGGTTCCCTTGTACGGGGCGGAATGACCATCGACGAAGGTCAGGTTGCCCATGCCGGCGTGGCGGGTGACAAAGCGGTTGGCGAAGCTGCTGGGCTGGCCGAGGTCCGTGGTGGCCTGCGCGATGTCCACCAGCGGTTCGCCCGGCAGCCGATTTTCCAGAAAGAACACCGTTTGAGACGGCTTCTGGATGGTGGTCACCCGCATCGTGGTCGCGCCGCTTTCGATGAGCTTGGAATTCATGGCGATTGAGAAGAGCGCGTTCAGATTCGCGGCGGCGCTGCTTGGGATTTGCGCCGACGGACACTGGAACAGCCCGTTCCGGTCATAAAACTTCGCCCGAGTCGTCTGGTTGAGGCCGTAAGCGGCGGCGGGCTGCAACCGGATCATCACCGGCAGCGCGTTGTACCAGACATCGGCGTTGTTCGGATTCTGCACCTGGACCCAGTTGTTGAGCGTGGAGCCGCCGCCCCCGGCGCTTTCGAGGGGGATGGAGTCGTTGTTCTCCTGCTCATACATGGTGAGGGCGATTCCCCATTGCCTCAGCCTGTTCATGCAGGAGATGCGCTGGGCGGACATCTTCGCCCGGCCGAGAGCCGGAAGCAGCATCGCGGCAAGGATTGCGATGATCGCGATGACCACCAGCAATTCGATAAGGGTGAAGGCTCGCCGGGTTGATTTCATGGGCGTGTTCAATGATTCAGAATGGCGCGATAGAAGCGTTGCGTGACGGCCGGGGTGTCCGTGTAGGTGAACAGGTTCGTGTTGCCGACATTGGTCGTCGTCAGGCTGATCCAGTTCGTCGGGGAGAGGTTGGTTGTGTACTGGACGGTGTAATTCATATTGGGCTGGCTGACCCAGGAGAAGGTGAAGCCCCCGGCGACCCGCGTGATGCGGGTGAATTGCGGCGTGTTCACGATCGTGCCGGGCGACCCGATGTCGCCGCTGACCGCCGCCACGAAAGCGCCGTTGTATCCTGGAACACTGACGCCGCCGGGGGCGTTGGTGGTTCCGGCGAAAACGCCGGTGCTCGGTTCGTACGTGAATGAGACCCCGTTCTCGGCGACATCCAGGCCGACCGCATCCAGGTAATCCCCATCGTCGCTGGCCGCCGCATTCCAGACCGTGCACGTGTCGCCGTTCTTGCTGAAGCTGAGTCCGGAACCGTGATAGGTGATGATCTGGAGGTTGGACGGGAGCTGGTTGGTTCCCCACCAGGCCTCGAATTCGCCCGGCGTCATGTCTTCGACCAGGACGATCGATTCGTTCGGCGCGATTGCGGTGTTATTGGTGATCGTGTAGGCGTCCACGAGCGAGCCGGGGTTGCCATCGAAGCGAAATCCCAGGAGGCTGACCGGGAAGGTGCCCAGGTTGCTCAATTCCCACCAATCGTTGTGGGTGCCCCCCGGTGCCTCATCCGACATGACCTCGGTGATCCGCAAATTCGGTTTTGGCGTCACCGTCAGCGTCGCCGAGACATTCGTGTTGCCGGCTGAATTCGTTATCCCCACCGTGTAGAGTCCGGTCGCGTTCGTGTCACTGATGGAGAATTGAAGTTGCGGAGAGGTCTCGCCCGGCAGGTTCGTGCCGTTGAATTTCCACTGGAATGTGGGGGAAGGGCTGCCGTAGGCGTCCACGCTGAACGTCGCGTTTTGGCCGGGATACGCCCAGAGGCTTTGGGGGAGCGAAGTGATCTGCGGCGCCAGCGGCGAGGTGGTCACGGTCAGCACCGCGTTGGAGCTGAGCACGGAGGTTCCGACGCCGTTGCTGGCAATCACGCTGTAAGTGCCCTGGTCCGCATTCTGCACGCTCGGGATGGTCAGGGTGCTCACGCTCTGGTTGTTGGTGATTGCGAAAGAAATCGATGCGCCCAGGGCATTGGTGTCCATCGCGGAGCCGTTGAAGAGCCAGATGAATCGCGGCTTGGGCAGGCCGAAGGCCGACACAGTGTAACTGACCGGGATCCCGACGGGAGCGGTGAAATTCTTGGGGCTCGGTTGTTGGGTGATAACAATCCGGCCGGCGTTGGGCCGGACACCCGGCGAGCCGACCTCGTCGGAGGTGGCGGCCTTGAACGCACCCCGCACTCCATTCGTGCTGAACCAATCGAACGTGCCGTTGTTCGTGTCGTAGATGAACGTCGGGATCGCAACGGTGAGCGACACGCCGACGTCCACCCGATCCACCAGATCCGCGTAGTCGTCGGAATCGGTCGCCCCCGCGGCCCCGGGGCCCCAGACACGGACTTCGTCGCCGCTCGCGCTCAGGCCGGGGTCGGCCTTGGGGCATATCAGCACCTGAACACTCGTGCTGATCCCCCACCATTCCCTGAACGTGGTGGCGTCGGGGATGGCTGAGTTTGTCTCGGCAACAACAACGGACTCTCCGGCGTGGATCGTGACTCCGCTGAAAGGAGTGGGGTCGGCTCCCACCGCCCCGCCGTGCGCATCGTCGTTCCATCGATAGCCGGTCAGATCGATGTCGCTGGAGCCGAAGTTGGACAACTCCCACCAGTCGCCCGCTTTGCCCAGCGTGTTGTTGGTGGATTCCTGGGTCATGACTTCGGTGAGCGCCAGTTGAGTCGCCACCTGGGCCTGAAGGCCCCCAACACCCGCCGCCGTTGCGAGGATCGCCAATAAAAATCGCTTGATCATAGTTTGTTTTAGGTCGTGACCTGAGTGCAAAACAGGCTTAATTGCCCGGAGGCGCTTCAGGATTCGACCGGATGATAGGCCCAGTGCGTGTCGAACCAATGACGGTTACGTTACGAATCGGTGACAATCCCGTCCCGGTCTTGCGAAGAAGTTTTTTTTCGTTTTAGGATGAACGAATGACAGCCACCGCCCTGATGATTGAACTGATTTGATTTTTGCGATGAACCCCGCCATGAACCCAATTTCCAAACGCTTTTCGTCGCTCGCGTGGCGCCGGCTTGCCGTCCTCCTGTTTCTTCTCTCAACCGCCGCCGCACCGCTCCTCGCGGCCGGACAGAAATACCTGCCGGCCGGGCAGCCCGACGCCGTGGCCCTGCTCGCGCCGCCGCCCCTGCCCGGTTCAGCCGAGCAAGCGGCGGACATGGCTTCCACGCTCACCGTTTACAAGGCTCGGACGCCCGATCAGGAAGCGATCGCCCGGTCTGAAAGGAAGTTCACCGTTTTTGCGTTCGCTCCGGCGGTCGGCCCGTTTTTTCAGCCGGACAGACTGCCGAAGGCGAAGGCCTTTTTCAAACAGGTCCAGGAGGAGACGGACGCGGTGACGGACACGGCGAAGAATTACTGGAAACGACCCCGCCCCTACATGCTGGATCCAAGCCTCGCCGCGGCGGGCGGCGAGATGGAGAAGAGCTTCAGTTACCCGAGCGGGCATTCGACCCGCGCCACCGTCCTGGCGCTGCTGCTCGCCGATTTGTTCCCAAACAGGCAGAGTGACATCCTGGCGTTCGGCCGCAACCTCGGATGGCGCCGCGTGGAAATCGCCCGGCATTACCCGACCGACATCTATGCCGGCCGCGTTCTGGCTCAGGCGATCGTTCGCGAATTGAAGGCGAGCCCGGCGTTCCAGCACGATTTCGAGGAAGTGAAGGCTGAGGTTGCCGGCGTCCAATCCTCCCACTGACAGGAGGCTCGCGGGGCGGCCGGCGGGCGGGCCGGTCAGCGCGCGCAATAGAAGAGCCGGGCGGGGCTGATGTTGAGCAGCTCGAAATCTTCCTGCACGCGGCCAAAGACACTTTTCAGCTAGGGCCGCACGGCGGGGGTCAGTTTCATATGCCGGGTGCCTGTCCGCGAAGCAACGCATCGCGGCGATGCACGCAGACTACCATCCACCATCCGCTCAAAAAAGTGCCATGTCATAATGGCGGCTCCAGCGCGCCGGGGCGCGGCGTTTACGCTTCATCGTTCGGAAGCCCA
>PLQC01000113.1 GCA_003159675.1 Limisphaerales bacterium | reverse complement strand
GGCCAGTGGCCCGTTCCACCCCGGTCGCCATACGCCGGCCTCAGATGTGTTCCCCGATCGTCGGCGGCGGATGATAGGCCAGGTCGCGTTCCGGCGCCAGACCCGCCGTTTCCTTGGCCAGTACCCGGTAGGCGCGGATCTGAAAGGAGAATTCCCGGCCGTCCTCCAGGCCAAGCTGGACGTACTCTTCCTTGGTCATGCGGCTGCGCAAGAGGAGTCCGGAAGGCAGTTCAAATTCCAGCCGGAGCATGATCCCGAGGAAAAACGTGTGGCGCAATACAGCGCGATACGGAAAGAGACTGAGATCGTTGGATATCTGCACGGCGTAAGGGCGGAATCCGATGCGCAGCCGGGTGCCATCGGGCTGCCCTTCCCCGGGGAATTGCAACTCCCCCACGCGGGCGATGCCGTCCCTGACTTCGGCATCGAGGACATTCATCACGCCGATGAAGCGGGCCACGAATTCGTTCGCCGGCTGCTCGTACACCTCCCGCGGGGTGCCCACCTGCTCGAGGTGGCCGCGCGAAAAGATCACGATCCGATTGGAGACTTCGAGGGCTTCCTCCTGATCGTGGGTGACGAAAATGGTGGTGACGTTGAGGTCATGATGCAATTTGACCAGCCACTCGCGAAGTTCCTGGCGGATCTTTGCATCCACGGCGCCGAACGGTTCATCGAGCAGCAGCACGCTCGGCTTGGGAGCGAGCGAGCGAGCGATGGCGACCCGCTGGCGCTGGCCGCCGGACAGTTGGTGCGGATAACGCTTGTCCAACCCCCCCAGGCCGAACAGCTCCAGCAACTCGGCCACGCGCGCTTTGACGTCGGCCCGTTTCCATTTCTTGATCTTCAAGCCGAACGCGATGTTCTTGAACACGTTCATGTTCTTGAACAGGGCGTAATTCTGGAACACGAAGCCGATGTTGCGGTCCTGCACCGACAGATCGTTCACGCGCTGGCCGCGGATGAATACATCGCCGGCGGTCGGCACCTCCAGGCCCGCGATCATGCGCAGCACCGTGGTCTTCCCGCCGCCGCTCGGCCCCAACAATGCCATCAGCTCGCCCTCGTGAACCGAGAAGGAAACGTCCTTGACCGCGGCCACGTCGCCGAATGTCTTGGTGACACCTTTCAGTTCGATGCTCATCTGGCGGCAGGTTTCATGAACGTTTGGGTTCCCATCCACTCTCTCCGTCGACCCACTACGGGCTGTCTGCCGGCAACTCGGCGCGCTGGGCCCGCTTGAATTCGCGAGCCTGTTTCCACTCGAGGAGCGTTTTGACGCCGAGCGTAACCAACGCCAGCAGCGCCAGCAAGCTCGCCACGGCGAAGGCCGCCGGCGCATTGTATTCGTTGTAAAGCTTTTCCACGTGCAGCGGCATCGTGTTCGTCCGGCCCGCGATGTGGCCCGACACGACGGAGACGGCGCCGAACTCGCCCATCGCGCGCGCGTTGCAGAGGATGATGCCGTAGATCAACCCCCATTTCACCGACGGCAGCGTCACGTGCCAGAAGGTTTGCCAGCCGTTTGCGCCGAGCATCAGCGCCGCCTGCTCCTGCTCCGTGCCCGTCGCCTGCGTCACGGGAATCAATTCGCGGGCTACGAACGGGAAGGTGACGAAGACCGTCACCAGCACGATTCCGGGAATGGCGAAGATGATCCTGATATTGTGCGCATCGAGCCAGTTGCCGAAGAAACCCTGCAAGCCGAACAACACCACGAACATCAACCCCGCGACCACCGGCGACACGGAAAAGGGAAGATCGATCAGCGTGATGAGGAGCGACTTGCCGCGAAAATCGAATTTGGCGATGCACCAGGCGGCCGCCACGCCGAAGATGACATTGAGGGGAACGCTGATCGCCGCCACCAGGAGCGTCAGGCGGATCGCCGCCCAGGAGTCCGGCTGCCTCAACGCGTCCAGGTAGTACGTCCAGCCCCTGGAAAAGGCCTGGGCGAAGACATTGACCAGGGGCAGCAGCAGGAATACCAGGCTGAACAACAGCGCGACGGAGACCAGGATCCATTTCACAACCGGCGACTCCTCCAGGCCGCGGTGGGCAAGTCCGTTGGCGGCGCCGGTCGATCTCGTTGCGGTTCCGCTCATATCAACGTTGGAAGCGACCGGCCCACTGTTCCAGGAGATTGATCGCGGCGAGGAGCAGGAATGAAAAGACCAGCAGCACCACGGCGAGGGCGATCGCCCCCGTGTAATCATACTCCTCGAGCCTCATGACGATGAGATAGGGCGCGATTTCGGTTTTGTAGGGCAGGTTGCCTGAAATGAAAACGACGGAGCCGTATTCGCCGATCGCGCGCGCGAACGCCAGCGCGAAGCCGGTCAGGATCGCAGGCAGGAGCGAAGGGGCGATCACGCTCACGAACGTGCGCAGGCGCCCGGCCCCCAGCGTGGCGGCGGCCTCCTCGAGCTCGCGCTCCAGGCCCTCGAGCACCGGCTGAAGAGTCCGCACCACGAAAGGCATCCCGACGAACGTCAACGCAATCACCACGCCCAGCGGCGTGTAAGCCCCTTTGATTCCGCACGGCACCAGATATCTCCCGAGCCAGCCGTTCGCCGCGAACAGGTTCGCCAGGGTCAGCCCGGCCACCGCCGTCGGCAGCGCGAAGGGAAAATCCACCATCGCATCGATGAACCGGCGTCCTGGAAATTCATATCGCACCAGTACCCACGCCAGCAGCGTTCCGAACACGGCATTCGCAACCGCGGCGACCAGCGATGCGCCGAAGGTTAATTTGTAAGCGGCCAGCGCCCGGTCCGTGGTCGCCAGCCTCCAGAAATCCGCCCACGAAAGTTCCAGTGTGCGAAGGAGCAGTCCCGCGAATGGAATCAAGACAATTCCACTCAGGAAAAACAGGGTCACGCCCATTGTCAGGCCAAAACCGGGCAGCGCGTTGAATCGCTTTTTCGTCATGGTGAATCGGCGCGGGCAGGTTAAAGACAGGGTCGTCGCGACAAAAGCCCGAAATGCTCGCAGCCCTCGATCGGAGAGCACCTCGATACCGCCCTCGGCGCGAGGCCTTCAGGCCGCTTCAGCGTCCAGACGATATAGCGGCGCAAAAAGCCTGTGCGAATAACCGGAATGGGTAGCACGGGCCACTGGCCCGTGCCGTCCGGCGACCCGCCGGACGGAATGGAAAAAGGCGTCCGAGCTCGAAATTCAGGCCAAAGTGTCATCGATAGTCCAGGTCTTCCGGTCGGCGAGTCGCCGACCGGAACGGGCGGGTCGCCCGTTCCACCCATTTATCACACAGGCTCTGAACGCCGCGCTTTGCCCTGTTTTCAATCAGGCGTCAGTGTCGGGTCCGTGTGGAAGCGGCCGGCTTCGGGGTGGCCCTCATCGGTTGGATTGTTGGATCTGGTCGAAGACTCCGCCCTCGTTGAAGTGGGTTGTCTGAGCCTTCTGCCAGCCGCCGAAGACCTGATCGATGGTGAAGAGGTTCACCTTCGGAAAGACGGCCGCATACTTTTGCGCCACGACTTCGAGCCGCGGGCGATAGAAGTTTTTCGCGGCAATTTCCTGGCCTTCGGGGGAGTAAAGATACTGCAGGTAAGCCTTCGCGACCTCCCGGGTGCCGTGCTTTTTCACGACACGGTCCACCCAGGTAACCGGCGGCTCCGCCAGAATGCTCAACGAGGGTGCGATGATCTCGAATTCGTCCTTGCCCGATTCCTTGAGCGACAGGAGCGCTTCGTTTTCCCAGGCAATCAATACGTCGCCGATGCCCCGCTGCACAAACGTCGTCGTTGCCCCGCGCGCTCCGGTGTCGAGAACGGGAACATTCTTGAACAAGCGGGCGACGAAAGCGCGCGCCTTGCTCTCGTCATTCCCCTGCGTTTTCAGCGCATACCCCCAGGCCGCCAGATAATTCCAGCGCGCGCCCCCCGAGGTTTTCGGGTTCGGCGTGATGACGGAGACGCCCGGCTTCACCAGGTCATCCCAATCCCGGATTCCTTTTGGATTCCCTTTGCGCACCAGAAACACAATCGTGGAGGTGTACGGCGTGCTGTTGTCCGGGAGTCGCTTCTGCCAGTCGTCGGGAATCAGCTTCCCCTTCTCCGCGATTGCATCGATATCATAGGCGAGCGCGAGCGTGACCACGTCGGCGCCAAGACCATCGATGACCGAACGCGCCTGTTTGCCGGAACCGCCGTGCGATTGCAGGATCGTCACGGTATCGCCGGTCCTGGCCTTCCAGTATTTGGCGAAGGCCGCGTTGTAGTCCTGGTACAACTCGCGCGTCGGATCGTAGGAAACGTTCAGCAGCTCGATTTCGCGGGCCTGGCCGGCGGCGAGCAACGAGAACACCAATAACGACAGGACTTTGCATGTGATTTTCATTGTTGAGCGAGGTTGTCGGCGGTTCAGAACGCGAGTTGCATGCGGGTGAAGAAAACGTTTTCCGGCTGCCGTGTCACCGTCGCCTTGGCCCCCGTGCCGCCGTCAAACCGCGTCCGTGAAAAACTCGTGTCCACGCGGATATCGCGGTTCAAGTACCAGTTCAGCCCCACCGCCCACGCCTGCGCCGACGACGCCGACGTGCCGGGATCGGCAAAGATTGGGAATGCCGCCTTGTCCACGTTCAACTCGGCGTAGCGGCCCACCAACTGCACCGCCCCCCAGCCTCCGTTCCAGGGATCAAACGAATGCCGCGGGGTCACTCCCGCGTACGACGCGTCCTCACCCGTGAGCACCCACCCTCCCGAGATCTCCCACGCCGAGTTCTGCAGTTCCGCCGTTTTGCCCTTCGTAAAGTTCTGAACGCGCTGCTCGGAAATCACATACTCTCCCAGCAAACTCACCGGGCCGTAATAGTAATACCCCTGCGGCGATATCCGCCAATGCGCCCCGTTGCCCGCCACGCCGTTGGTGTAACTGAACAACTTCTGCTGCCCGTCCGTCAGATACCCCGGCGTCAATCCGGTGTTCACCGTGTTCGTTGATGCACGATCCACCTCGTAGCTGCCTCCGATGCCGAATCCAAAACCCCTGAGGGCCGACAGGCTGGTCGTCTTGAACGGCTGCACAAACAGCCTCCCCGCCAATGCCTTGTCGTCATCATAATCCGCGTTGGTCGTCGTCCCGGAATAATCCGGCGCCCCGTCAAATATCCCCGCCGCGTAGCTGATCACACCCCCGAACAGGTCCCCATGCAGCTCCACTCCAAGGTCCCGGTTCGGCACCAAATCCGTCGCCAGTGACCGCTCGTTGAACAAGATCGCCGTATCTGACTGCAATTGTTCCAAACCCACCGGGGATTTGAATTTGCCCCCCTGCAATTGCAACTCCGGACTGAACCGATAATTCAGATACGCATCCTGGATCTGCACTGTGCTGCCCCCAAAATCCGGCACGAATAGAAAATCGAAGTCGCGGAATACCGTCCCCTGCAAAATCGGCCGCGCCCGGCGCAGAATGAATCCATCGTTCCCCTTCAGCCCGTGATCCTCAAAGAAGGAACGGCTGTCCACGTCCACCAACCCGTGCAGCGCCAGCATGAAATTCGTGTCCGCTGAACGAAAACTGAATCCGTTCGCGCCCGCCGTGATCACCGGCATCGTCCGGACCGCCTCCTTCGCGCTGTCCGTCGCAGCGTCCCGGTCCACTTCGCGTTGGCGCTCAAGAATCCGCACCTTCTGATCGAGTGAGTCGATTTGCTGTCTCAGCACGCCGATTTCGTCGGCGGCATTCGTGTCATCAGCCCACACACGCTGACCCAAAGTCAGCGCGCCGATAATCGCCAATAGAACCATCGTTCGATTTGTCTTCATATAAACGGTTGCTTTGTTTCCGATACGGAAGCCATATTAGAACTAATCTACATTATGTCAATAGAGATATATTTATTTATTTCATTGTGTCTTAATGACTTGTAGTATTATAGTGTTATATCTTGATAATTGCAGTGTACATTCTAGGTTGTTGACGTGAAACTTTCTCTTCGCGGTGAATATGCCTTGCGCGCGTTGCTTGTCCTGGGTCTGAATTACGACCGGCCCGTGGTCCGCATCCAGACCATCTCCGACCAGCAAAACATTCCCAAGCGATTCCTCGAGCAGATCCTCAACGACCTCAAATCGGCGGGCGTCGTCGCCAGCAAACGCGGGGTCGCCGGCGGCTACCGGTTGGCCCGCCCGCCGGAGGAAATCACGCTTGCGACGGCGGTGCGGCACCTGGAGGGCGCCCTGGCACCGGTGGGTTGTGTCAGCGAACGATTTTACGAAAAGTGTTCCTGCCCGGACGAAGCGCGTTGCGCCATCCGCAGCGTCATGAAGGAAGTGCGCGAAGCCGTGGTGAAAATCATGGAGCGGGTCACCGTCGCCGAACTCTGCGAGCGCTCCCGCAAGTTGCAGCAGGAACCGGTGAACCCCTTTGACTTCAGCATTTGATCCTCCCGCCCTTGCAGTCCCTCCAACAAAACTGCGTGCCATCAGACCCGGAATCGGCTAAGTCAGAAAGACGTGAGCACCGTGCGTCCACTGCACAATCTCGTCCTGATCGGCTTCATGGGCACGGGGAAGTCGTCCGTCGGTCAGGCCGTCGCCGGCCAGTTGCATTTCTCATTCCTCGATACCGACCAGGTCATCGAACAACGCGTTGGAAAATCGGTCGGCGAGATTTTTGCCGGTGACGGCGAACCGGCGTTTCGCGATTGGGAACGGCGGATCGTCGTGGAATTGGCGGCACGAACGAAGACGGTCATCGCCACCGGCGGCGGGTTGCCGGCCGATGATGCCAATCTTGCCAGCCTCAAAACCCACGCGCTGGTGGTTTGCTTGTGGGCGTCGCCGGAGAAAATCTGGGAACGCGTGCGGGGACAATCGCACCGGCCCCTGCTCAATGATCTCGACCCGCTCGCCAAAATCCGCCGTCTTCTCGAGGTTCGGGAGCCCTATTATCGCCAGGCCGACGTCCTGGTGAACACGGAGATGCGTTCCGTCCGCGACGTCGCCCAACAGGTGACACACCACTTCCTGGCGGCGCGGGCGGAGGGCCGATGAACTCGCGAGGCTCGGGATGAAGGCAGCCATCCGACAGCGCGCCCGGGAGCTGGGTTTCGACGATTGCCGCTTCGCCACGGCGAGGACCCCCGATCACGCTTCCGAATTCAAGGAGTGGCTGGCCGAACATCGGCATGGCGACATGGCGTATCTGGAGCGGAACGCCGACAAGCGAACGGACCCGCAACGGGTGCTGGCTGGCGCCCGAACGGTCATCACTCTGGCGGTCAGTTATGCTTCACGCGACGATTGCCGGGCGCCGGATGTCGAAGCGAACGGCCGCCTTCCGCGGAATCCGTCGTCCGTCACCCCCCGCATCAACGGTGTCATCGCCCGATACGCCCGCGACCGTGATTATCACACCATCATGGGCGAACCCCTGAAGCGGCTCACGGAGTTTCTGGCCGGGCTGGGCGGGGAAGACACGCGTTCGCTGTGGTATGTGGACACCGGCCCGGTGCTCGAACGCGACTTCGCGCAGCGCGCCGGCCTGGGGTTCGCGGGCAAACACACGAACCTGATCAGCCGTCGCCTTGGAAACTGGATTTTCCTCGCCGAGATCCTCACAACACTCGAACTGGAGCCGGATGCGCCGGAGAAGAATCACTGCGGCTCCTGCACGCGCTGCATCGCGGCCTGTCCCACCGGAGCCATCCTGGCACCCTTCCAACTCGATGCCCGCCGCTGCATCTCCTATCTGACGATCGAGGTGAAGGGGGCGATTCCTGTGGAATTGCGCCCGGCGATCGGGAATCGCATTTACGGTTGCGACGATTGCCTGGCGGTTTGCCCCTGGAACAGGTTTGCTCGCGAAGGCAGCCTGATGAAGGAGCAGGGTCGCGCGGATCTCGACGCGCCCGATCTGGTGGAGCTTCTCGCTCTGGATGAAGCCGCGTTCAAGAGCCGGTTTGCCGGAACACCCATTCTCCGCGTCAAACGCCGCGGGCTGCTGCGGAACGTGTGTGTTGCTTTGGGCAATAGGGGAGACCCCTCCGCCCTGCCCGCCCTGCAAAAGGCCGCCGCCGATCCCGAACCGTTGATCGCCGAGCACGCCTGCTGGGCGATCGGCCGGATTGAAGTTCGCACGCGTGCGTAAGGATTGTGGCCTGACGCAGGGGACGCGAATTTCAGGTCGCTGGGGTGTTCAACGTTGTACGGCGTTGAACACCCTGCATGGGTTGGCCGCCATGAGGTGAAGCGACGCGAACGCCGTGCTCCGGTAGTCAAGGATTCGGGCACTCGCGCTCTCGCTAATCCAATTGCTCTGCGGCCTCCAATTCGCTATCCATGCCTTGGGAACATTGGCTCATGAGGGTATCCAGGCACACCATTCTTTACCTGCGGAGGTTAACTTCCACTTAACCATGGCGTCGTTTTGCGTCACATCCGATGTCCCGCCCTTCCAGGGCGGCGATGATTGTACATTCATTCACCTGGGGCTGCGCGCTTCGCGCTTCACCCCAGGCTATCACAGGACGGGCTTTCAGCCCGCCAACCTGGCAGGGCCGAAGGCCCGTCAATCTGTCACGGCCGGAACCCGTCGATCCGTCACGGCCGAAGGCCCGCCAATGAGCCAAGGCCAACATCCCGCCGATCCGCCAGGGCCGAAGGCCCGCAATGTGATAGCCCGGGCTGCAGCGAGCACCGCGAGCGGAGGCCCGGGTCAACCGTCCCATAAACCCTCCAAGCCCTGAAGGGGCGTCCCAACCATGTCCCAATCTCTCGCCAACATCGTCGTTCATCTCGTGTTCAGCACGAAGGAGCGACGTCCGTTGCTCCGCGACGAGGAACGCGGCCGGCTCCATGCCTACATCACGGGGACTCTGAAAAACCACGACTCGCCTCTCATCGAAATCAACTCCGTCCGCGACCACATCCATATCCTGTTCGCGCAATCCAAAAACCATGCCCCGGCGAAAATCGTGGAGCGGGTCAAATCCGCCTCATCGGGCTGGATCAAAACGCAGAGCCCCGCGTACGCCGATTTCGCGTGGCAGACCGGTTATGGTGAATTCAGTGTCAGCCCCATGCACGTTGAATCGGTTCGGGAATATATTCGCCGTCAACCGGAGCATCATGCGCAGGAGGATTTCCAAACCGAGTACCGTCGCTTTTGTGAGAAGAACGGCAAACCATTGGATGAACGATACGCGTGGGTTTGAATTGTGCCGGGTTGATTTACGCGTCGGTTTTGTGCCGCCCCTACAGGGCGGGCGGGAATGGGTTGGACACGTTCCCCGGGCCTTCGCTCCGCTCCAGCCCGGGCTATCACATTGCGGGCCTTCGGCCCTCGCCTTTCTACCTATTGGATGGCGTTCAGTTCGTCCACCGTGAACGGTTGCGGGTGGTTGCCCACCTTGGCCTTGATGGCGCTGACCTGTTCCGGTGTGACAACCGAGCCTTTGTTGCCCCAGGAGGTGCGGATATAAACCAGCACGGACGCGAGGTCATCCGGCGACAGCGCCGCGCCCATGGCGGGCATCGCCAGGTTGAACTGCTGGCCTTTGACACTGACCGCTCCGGAGAGTCCGTACAATGGAATCCGGATCATGCGGTCGGGGCTTCCCTGAGCCCATTCCGAACCGGCCAACGGGGGCGCCTGCCCGGGTTTGCCTTCGCCGTTCGCGCCATGGCAGAGAGCGCAGATCGTGTCAAACACCGCCTTGCCGCGCGCCAGATCAGGTCCTCCGCCCTTGGGCTGGAACGATTCCAATTCGGTGTAGGTCTGGTATGGAGCATAGATGCGGGAATCGAACCAGCCGCCGTTCTGGTCGAAGTAAACCGCGCCGCAGTAAAGAAGCATGAACATCAAAACGATCAGCCAGACCGGCGCCAGGGCGGCCCGGGCTTGCGGTTCCTGGACCGCGGAAGCGTTCGAAACAGGCTGGTGCGATTCCAAACTCATTTTGCCGGGGTGTTGGTCGCCGTCGCCGCGGCGGGCGCAGAGGGCGCGGTCATGGGCGCTTCAAACAGCACGGCGTCCGTGCGCAGACTCGACAGATAGGCCACGAGCGCCCTGGCTTCGGGCTTCGGCACAATTTCAAATCCCGGCGGCGGCGCAAATTCCCCGGGAAGCTGCAACGCGTCGGGCGAGGGTTGCCAGCCGATTCGACGCATCGTGAACAAATAGCGGTACGGCGGCATCGGTGAATCCTTCACTTCCAGTCGCGGCGCGTAAAGGTGCCTCAAATGCCAGTTCGGATCCGGCAGGCGAACTCCCACGTTGGCGAGGTCGGGTCCGACGCGCAGCGACCCCAGCATTACCGGGTCATCATAAAGATAATCCTCCGCCACCGTTCGCCGCTTCCCCCACCCGCGCGCGATGTCGGGCCCGACCGGCACGATGCGCACATCCGCCTTCGCGCCGGCGGATTTGAGCGCGGTCGCAAGGAAATCGGCTTCCTCCTTGTTCAGACCTTGCCGGACCGGTTTCGGGAGTTCGGACAGATACTGGCCGGGATTGGATCTGCCGAGACCAGACCGGATCAACGTCTCGATCAAGGCGGCGTGATTGGTCCCTGCGTCGGTAAGCACCACATCGCACACCGTTCCCGTCTGGCCGACCTGCTCGGTATGGCAGGCCGCGCAGCCGGCGGCGCGATAGACTTCCAGTCCTTGCCGTGCCAGCCCCGGCCTGGCGGACGGGTACAATTCCGTCGTATTGACGACATTGGTTTCCTGTTGAAGACGGCCGACCTGGAATTGCGGCGCCAGCACCAGGCCGAACCAGGAAGCGGCGAAGGCGAAGAACGCGGCGAGGAAGACCAGCGGCCCGCAGCTCATGGCTTCACCTCCGCCGGCTTCAGGTCCGCCGCGAACGATGCGCAGGAGGGAGCCAATCGGGCCCGGCCAAAACGAACCGACAGGCGGACAAAATTCACGGCCAGCAGCAGATTCCCGATCATCATCAGCAGGTCACCCAGCGTGCTCGCGCGCAGAAACGGCAGCGTCCCCTTCGTCAACTCGACGAACCCGGTGCCCGCATCGTTCAACTTGAGGCCCTGAAGGATGCCACCCACGGCCAGGGGCAGTGCCGACAGCAGAATACCAATGGAGCCGAGCCAGAAATGCGCGCGAACCGACCCGGCGCAGGGCCATTCCAGTCCGGCCACCTGCGGCACACTGCAATAGATCACGCCAAACAGGATCATCGCGAAAAACCCGTACGAATGCAGTTCCGACAGCGCCACGCCAAACCAGGTGAAACTCGTGATGGGGCTGATGCCCGGCAGAGCGCTGGCGATTCTCATGACGCCGGCAGCCAGCCACGCGGCGACGCCGAACCCGACGAACAGGAATGCGGGGTTTGCGGCCAATGCCCTGCAGTGGCCGTCCAAAGTTTGACGCACATTCACCGCCGCCGCCAGCAGGGGGATCAACGTCAGCACCGTGGCTACGGCGCTGAGCGCCGGGATCCAGGCGGGGACGGGCGCACCGGCGGGAATTCCCGCCCAACTGCCGAACAAAATCAGCGTCCAGAAGGCGAACAGCGCGAGGCGATCGCTGTGCAGGGGGCGCCCGGCGAGTTTTGGCACGAGGTAAAAAACGGCGCCCAGCCCGGTGAGGCTCAACCAGACGAGGAGCAGGTTGTCGGACCACCACCAGTCGATGAGCGATTGCTCGACGCCGCGCACGCGAAAGACCAGGAGCAGCAGGTGGGCGGTCGAGTCAATCCAGGGGAACCAGAACAACGCCGCCAGGAAAAACCATTGCGGCGGAGAAAGCCGGCCTTCGTTTCGGCGGTGCAGCGTGAGCGCCGTCCACAACCCAATCATCAAATACCCCAGAAACAGGATCCACCCGGCGTAACGCGGCATTTCAAAATTCTCAAATCCGGTGCTGTCACCGGCCAGGATTCCGATCACCCCGACCAGCACGCCCAGGTTCCAGAGTTTTCCGCCGACGCCGATGAGCCAGGGTTGTGAGACGCGATTGCCGCCGAGGCGCGCGATGATCCAGAGGGCGGCGCCGAAGCCCGACTGCAGGGCAAAGCCGTAGAGTTGGGCGTCCACCGCGGCGGCGTGCACGCGGCCATACGTCAGCCACGCGCAGTCGGCCAGGAAATCCGGGGAATGAAATTTGATCGAGGCGATCAGCGCCAGCGCCGAGGCCATCACCGCCCACGACACTGCGCTTCCGAACAGCACGAACAGCGGCACGCGGCACGACGCGTCCACCTGCGCCGTGTCGGGGCGGGCGGCGGGCGATTTCGAACTGGATGGGTCCTCAATCATTCGCAGCGCGTGCCGATTGCTTCATCCCGCCTTTGCGAGTCACCACCATTGTCAAGCGGGGTTCACTCGAACAGGCTGGGTTTGGCCGGCGCCGGCGGGGGAACCGCCGTGGCTTTTTCCACGCGGACGATGAGATTGGATCGCGCCGCAGCCGGGTCACGGCCCCATTTGTCCTCGACGAGCTTCATCGCGTCATCGATTCGAAGCCGGACGACGCCTTTGCCCTGATCCAGCCATGCGGTGGTATGAAGGGACTCGGCCTCGGCGGCGCGCAGCTCCGCGAGGGCTTTGGCGCGTTCGGCGGCGCGGTTGGCGTTGATCGGCGCCGGTTGGGTGTAATACCGCATCGCCCAGACCAGCAGCGCCACGATCAGAAACGCCCCGAGCGTTGCGACTCCGTACACCAGTCCGGTCTTGCAGCAGTTGCAATCTGTGCGCTGAGAATTCATCGGCTTTCCATCAGTTGCCCGGGCCTTGATGCGGCGCTCCGGACGCATCCTCGATCTCGTCGAGTTCGCCGCCGGAAATCTGGGTCGGCACCGGGTGATAATAGCCCATGGCCTCGATCAGCCGCGGGTCTTTCAGCGGGTAGGGCGGAGCGCCGGCGAATTTCGCCAGGAACACCCTCGCCAGCAGCCCGAGCATGAATGCGAGGCATCCGAAATCCAGCCAGATCCATTTCAGCGGGAATCCTTCCGGATGCGCCACCGGCATGATGTTGAACGACAAATCCACGTATTGCATCAACCAGGCCCAGGCGCAAATGGCGGTCATGTAGGGGAAAAGGCTCTTCACATCGATGCGCAGCAGGCCCAGAAACGGGATGAAAAAGTGGCCGAAAATGATGACCAGGCCGATCCACCACCAGGTCCCGTGCTCGCGGATCACATACCAGAACGTCTCTTCGGGCATGTTGCCGTTCCAGATGATGAAATATTGCGCGAAGTGAACGTATGCATAGAAAACTGTGAATGCGAACAGGAGGGAACCGATGAAGTAATATTGATGCTCGTGCAAAACCTCGGTCAGCACCTTTTGCCGGTCCAGAATCATCGTGATCACATACGACGTCGCCAGCGCCACCCAGGCGCTGCCGGCGAAGTAGATGACTCCGTACATGGTGGAGAACCACTCATGCTGCAACGCTTTCATCCATAGGATCGCCGCGAGCGTCAGCGTCACCGCAAACGCAAAGATGCCCCAGTAGGAATAAAACCGCATCCGGAAGGTGCATTTCGCCTCCCCGGTTTCATCCTGTTTCAGCGACCAGTAACGCAACCGGTTTGTCAAAAGCCACCAGACGCAGAAGCAGCCGGCCGCCACGAGGTAAAACATGGGGATGGTGAACAGGGGAAGCTTCGCGTGCAACGCGTGATCCGGGTGCGCCTGTTCCGACGGCCCCATCCATCCATAAATCGTTCTCGCGAGAAGCGCGATCGGAACAAACAGCAGCGCCATCCAGGGAAACAGCAGGCTGGCAATGTGTTCGTTGAACCGGCGGATTGGCACCGACCAGCCGGCGTCGAACAGATGATGCACCAGGACCAGGAACAGGGCGCCGAGGCAGAGGCTGAGGCAAAACATGAACGCGAGGAGCCAGGAAAAGGCGAACTGTCTTCCTCCATCCACCTTCCAACTCGCTGCCAAACCCACCAGCGCGATCAACCCGCCGACAGCCATCAATAGGGTCGGCGCATTCCGCCACCGGGACAAGTCCAGCGGTTCCAGCCGTGCAGCTTTGGTTTGCGAGCTCATAATTACTTGTTCAGGACGCCGCGCAATTCCGGAGGCACATCGTTCGTGGTCCCCAGCCAGCTCAGTTGCACGGCCCGCAGATAGGCGATGATGGCCCAGCGATCCTCCACCGGCACGTTCGGGCCATAGGCGCCCATCAGGTTGCGGCCGTTCGTGATCACGTAAAACAATTCTCCGTCCGCCATTTCGACGATCCGTTTGTCATGCAGGTTTGCCACCACGGTCATCGCGCCGATTTTCCGGGTGATGCCGGTCCCATCCGCCTCCTGCCCGTGGCAGGGGGAGCAGTAAATCGTGAAGCGTTGCTGGCCGCGCTGGAGCAACTGGGCATTGATCGTGAGCGGATTGGTCTCCACAAAATTCGTCGTCCCGGTCACGCGGCCGGTGAACACCGGCGAATCCTCGTACGGATACACGGGGCCGCCGGCCGTCTGGATTGGTTTGCCGCGAGGGATGGTTCCAGGCACCGGCAACTGCGAACTGATGCCGTTGGCGAAAAAGCCGTTGGGCTCCTGCGGTCGAAGCTTGAGCTGGCGGCGCATGTCGGGGAAAACATACAAGGGCGTTCTGCGCGTCAAGGCGCCGCGCCTGCCGGCGATGCCGACGACCGCGATGGCGCAGACCGCAAAGATGAGCAGGAAGTAGCGCATTATTCCTCCACCACCTCGATTTGCTTGCTGCCGGCCTCCTCGAGCAACCGGCGCGTGCCCGGCTCCGAGTACTTCGGGTCGCTGCATTCGATCACGATGAAAAACCGGTCATGGGTGACCGAGCCGAAGCGGCGGTTTTTCAGCAGCGGATGATGGAGCCGCGGCAGGCGGTTGAGGAACAGCATGCCGAACAGCGACCCGAACGCGCCGAAAAGGATGGTCAATTCGTAGGACGGCGGGAACGCCGCATAGGGGCTGAACATGGGCTTGCCGCCGACGACGATGTGGTAGTTGAGGTCGTTCATGAACCAGATCATCACCATGCCGCAGGTGTAGCCGGCCACACCCCCGAGAAACGCGAACCAGCCCACTTTGGAATTCTTCAACCCCATCGCCCGATCCATCCCGTGCACCGGGAACGGAGTGAAGACGTCCCACCGCGTGAACCCGGCATCGCGCACCTTCTCCGCGGCGTGCATCACGGCCGCCGGGGTCGAGAATTCGGCCATCACACCATAGGGATGCGAGGAAACGCCGTTCATAGGGTCACCTCGTCATCCGGCTCCGGTTCTTCATGCTTCGCTCCACCCAGCAGATGGTGCGGGTCGGCTTGCGGCGTCACGCCCTTGACTTCCGAAATGGCGATCAGCGGCAAAAACCGCAGGAACAATAGGAACAGCGTGAAGAAAAGGCCGAAGGTGCCGAGGAATGTGCAGATGTCCACCCACGTCGGCTTGAAATAGCCCCAGCTCGACGGCAGAAAATCCTGGTAGAGCGAGCCCACGATGATCACGAATCGCTCGAACCACATCCCGATGTTGATAAGAATGGAGATGACGAACACCGCGACGAGGTTTTGCCGGAACCATTTGAACCAGAAAAGCTGCGGAACCAGGGCGTTGAAACCGAGCATGGCCGCGCCGCCGTACCAGTAGGTGCCAAAAATCCGGTGCCAGAACGTCCAGCGTTCGTAAGGGTTGCCGCTGTACCAGGCGATGAAATACTCCATGGCGTAGGCGTAACCGACGATCGAGCCCGTCGCCAGCGTCACCTTGCACATCACGTCGATGTGGCGCAGGGTGATCACTTCCTCGAGCTTGCAGATTTTTCTCAGCGGCACCAGCAGCGTCAGCACCATGCCGAAACCCGAATAAATGGCGCCGGCGACGAAGTAGGGCGGGAAGATCGTCGTGTGCCAGCCCGGCAACTGGGACACGGCGAAGTCCAACGACACGATGGAGTGCACCGAGAGCACGAGCGGCGTCGAAAGGCCGGCCAGCAGCAGATACGCCTTTTCATAGTTGCTCCAGTGGCGGTTCGACCCGGTCCAGCCCAGCGCGAACAGGCCGTAGAGAAACTGCCGCGGCCGCGTCTTCGCCCGGTCCCGCATCACCGCGAGGTCGGGAATCAGCCCCATGTACCAGAACAACAGCGACACCGTGAAGTAGGTCGAAACCGCGAACACGTCCCACATCAGCGGCGAACGGAATTGCGGCCAGATCGGGCCGTTCGAATTCGGAATCGGGAACAGCCACCAGTCGAACCACACGCGCCCCACGTGCATCGCCGGGTAAATCCCGGCGCACATGACGGCGAAGATCGTCATCGCCTCCGCGGCGCGGTTCACACCCGTCCGCCACCGCTGTCGCAACAGAAAGAGGATCGCCGAGATCAGCGTCCCGGCGTGGCCGATGCCGATCCACCACACGAAATTGATGATGTCCCAGCCCCACATGACCGGCCGCATATCGCCCCAGACTCCGACGCCGGTGGAAATCTGGTAGGCCAGCATGCACAGGAGCAGCGTGGCGAAGGACAAACTGGGCACGAACGCCATCCACCACCACAGGGGTGTCTTGCCTTCCGCGACGCCGGCGATCCTGTCGGAGATCCAGGCGAAACCGCGCTGGTTTTGCACCAGCGGGATGCGCTCCAGCTCCTTCGGAACCACGGGCAGTTTTGAAGGGATCGCGCGCTCAGCCATGGGTGTGCTCCTTTCCCGCGGTCGCCGGCGATTCGCCGGATTCCTCAAACGGATTGCCTTCCTTGTGCTCGAATTCCTCCAGGCTCAGCGGCACTTCGTGATAGTCGGGCATCGCCGGGTTCGGATTCCGCACCCGCGCCAGGTAGGTGGTTCGCGGCCGGGTGAACAGGTTGTCCAGAACGGAATAATTCCTGTCCTGCGCCTTGAGTTTGGACACGCGGCTCCCGGGATCGCTGATATCGCCGAAGACCAGGGCGCCCGCCGGGCACGCCTGCTGGCAGGCCGTCTTGGGGACGGTCCCCTCGGACTCCTTCAGCCTGACATCGCCCGAAGGTCCGGCTTTGACTTTTTGCGCGATCTTGGCCTGCTCGATGCGCTGGAGGCAGAGGGTGCATTTCTCCATCACGCCGCGCATGCGCACCGACACGTCCGGATTCTTCGACATCTTGAGCAAATCCCACTCGTCGTCCGCCCGCATGCCCGTGGTCGGCTCCGTGGGATCCTTCCACCAGCGCAGCAGATCCCATTCGCCGTCCGTTTCATGGGTCAGCGGGGTGGTATAGAACGGCCCCTTGAGGTCCTTCAACGGGCGCTTGTTGAAATCCAGAAAATTGAACCGGCGGACCTTGTAGGGGCAGTTGTTCGAGCAATACCGCGTGCCGACGCAGCGGTTGTAAACCATCAGGTTCAGACCTTCGTTGTCGTGCGTGGTCGCGTTGACCGGACACACATTTTCGCACGGCGCGGCTTCGCAATGCTGGCAGAACATCGGTTGCACCACGCTCTGCGGATCGTCGATCCACTCCTCGAACTGCTGGTCGCTATCCGTCTTCAGCACGTCCGGCAACCGCCCCTGAGTCGGATCGCCGGCGTAATAGCGGTCCACCCGCATCCACTGCATGGCGCGCCCGCGCCGGACCTGGTCCTTGCCGACGATCGGAATGTTGTTCTCGCTCTGGCACGCGATCACGCAGGTGCCGCACCCAATGCACGTGTTCAAATCCACCGACATGCCCCACTGATGCAACCCCTTCTCCTTCGCCGTGTCGAACGGATTGGGATACATCGATGTCACGACCGGCGGTTCCTCCAGCTTTTCACGATGCGCGAAATCCGGGTGCTGGCGGAATTGGTCCAGGTTCGCCTCGCGAATGATCGGACGGCCTTCCATGGACCAGTGGTTCTGAATGCAGGCCAACTCGAACGTCCCGTCCAACCGGCGCAGGGTGGCCCCGGCGGCAAAGTTCTCCGCGACGGTCGTGCGCAATCGATACGCGTTGAACCCCACCCCCGATCCCACACGGCCGGACTTTTCACGGCCATAACCCAGCGCCAGACCCAGCGAATCATCCGCAAAACCAGGCTGAATCCAGACCGGCCCGCTGACGGTCCGGTCTCCCAGCTTGATCTCGACGAGGTCGAAATTCTTCAACCCTAGCTGTCGCGCCGTCTTGCGACTGAGGATCACGGCGTTGTCCCAGGTGAGCTTCGTGATCGGGTCCGCCATTTCCTGCAGCCAGCCGTTGTTGCTGTAACGGCCGTCGTCCACGGCGTGGTCCCGGTGAAAGACGATCTCCAAATTGTTGGACATGGACGCCATCGCGGCTTGCTCCGACTGGAGGAGACTCCATGCGGATTTGACCGCGTTCGGATCCACATCCACGTTCACCACCTTCGCCGCCGTGCCTTCCGCAAAGCCTTCGTAAAGGAATTTGCGCCAGGCGTCTTCGCCGCCGGCGAACGTCTGGCGCACAATTTCATAGGGCCGGACCACGTCCTCGCCGGCAATGCGCGCCAGCACTTCAATTTCCGTGAGCCCGCCGAACAGCGGCGCGATCAGGGGCTGGATCGGCACGAGGACGCCTTCGCTCGTGAGCGCGTCACCCCAGGACTCGAGAAAATGCGCCGCCGGCAGGTGCCAGTCCGCGTCGCGCCGGGCCGCCTCAAACGTTTCATCCTCGTAGTAACCCAGCCGCACCACGCTCTTCGCCCTGCCCTGCGCCCGCGTCCAGTCCAAATCCGCCGGCGCGTTGTAAACCGGGTTGCCGCCCAGAATGACCAGCGTCTCCACCTCGCCGGCATTTAAAGACTTCGCCAGATCGGAAATGCCGCCCTCGATCGCCGCCGCATCCAGGAAGACGACGGTCTTCCCGATGTTGCCGAGCGCCGCGTTCATCGCCTGCGCCAGCACGTGAACCGCCGGCGGCTGGCGATAACCGGCGACGACCAGCGATTCGCCGGGATGCGCCAGCAAATCCTTCGCGCACTCTGAAATCCATTTGGGATTCACGCCGGCCGGTACCTCCGGAGCATCCAGACCCGCCTGCTTGAGAATTTCCGAGGCAAACGCCAGCGCAACCCGGGGAATCACGCTCGGCGCCACACGCATCCGGTGGTCCGCCGCCATGCCAGTCAGCGACATCAAGGTCTCCACGGCATAAAGCCGGTTCAGGGAATCCGACGGTTTCTCGACGCGCCGGCCCTGGGTGAACCGCCGGATGTTGTCGTGCGCGTCTTCCTCCGAGCCGATGAAATCGCCATCGAGCGACAGAATCACTTTGGCGGCGTCGTATTTGAATATCGGTTTGACGGAGGCGCCGAAGGCCGTTGACGCCGCGCGGCGATGGACATCCAGATCGACCGGCTCGTACACATACCAGCGCGCCTTCGGAAATTTCCCGGCGATCAGCTTCTGCATCCGCATCCGCGACGGCGACGTGTTGCGCTCGAGCAGAAAGCTCAGTCCTTCGCCGCCGGTGGCTTCCGCCCGTTTCGAAAGCTCGCGCAGGCGATCAAAGGCCGCATCGGGTGTGGCGTTGTTTCCGCCCCGAATGAAGCGCCGCGCGCGGTCGGGATCGTACAGATTCAGAATGGCGGCCTGGGCCCATCGGTCGGTGCCGCCGTTGCCGCCGGGAAAGAGCGCGTTGCCCTCCAGCTTGACCGGCCGGCCTTCATACGACCGCGCGAGCAGCGGCACGGCCCCGCCGCGCGTCGCCATGGCCGTCGCATAATATTGCGAGGTGCCGTAAACGTAGTTCTCCGGCTGTTTGCCGAAAGGCTCGAGATGTTCCACGGGCCGGCGGCAACCGCTGCCGGCCAGGCCCATCCCCGCGAGAAGGAACGAGGCGGACATGATCTTGACGAAGTGCCGCCGCGAAACCGGATCCGTCCACTCGCTCGCGCCCCGCGGGAACTCGCGCTCGAGCCATTGGCGGAACTCGGGCGCCTCAGTCACTTCATCCAGGCTCCGCCAGTAGCGACGACCCGTGTCTTGCTCCGGACGAGATGTGGGCGGAGGTGTCTTCACGCGTTCGATCTGGGATTTGAAATTTGAAATTTGAAATTCATTAGCGATGGCACGCGGAGCAGGTTTGCAGGGATTCGACCTTCCACTCGACCATGGCGCGCCGGCCAAACTCGAGTTGCTGGGCCGCCGACGCGGGCCGCCAGGCCAGGTCGGTGATCTTGTCCTCCGGCCGGAGCTTCAATTCGGGGTGGCGATGGCACTCGAGACAGAACGACATGCTGAGGGGTTGGGCGTGATAAACCTCGTCCATCTGGTCGATCCGGCCGTGGCATTCGACGCAACTGACGCCACGGTTGACGTGGACGGAGTGGTTGAAATAGACGAAGTCGGGCAGCTTGTGGATTTGGACCCAGGGAATGGGCTTGCCGCTCTGGGCGCTCTCGCGCACCAGCTCCAGACGCGGATCATCCTTGAGCACCTGGTTGTGGCAGTTCATGCAGGTGGAACTCGCCGGGATGTTCGAGAACCAGGATTTCTCGACGCCGGTATGGCAGTAACGGCAATCGATCCCGAGCTGGCCCGCGTGGGTCGCGTGCGAAAAAGTGACGGGTTGAATGGGTTGATAGCCCACGCGGGTGTATTTCGGCGTGAAATAGTACCAGACACCCGCCGTCACGGCGCCGCCGACGAGAAAAAGCCCGGCGATGATCATCGCCGGCAAGCGGTTGCTCCACTTTGGGAAAATCGCTGACATCTCGAGTCGCCGTTAACCAGTCGAAAACCTGCTGCCACGCCAAAACCTGCCTCTGCCATAGGAAAAACTGATTCGTTCCAACATCAGGCAACCGTCAATTGCTTTTTTCATAACAAAAAACAGTTTCACCCATCTTGCAACCAATTCCTGTTGACCGCTTGAGACGGGATCGCTTGATGAACGGCAGATTTAAGCCGCCCCAAGCCGGAGCGGCAAGAAAAGTTTGTGAAATTTTTCACGAATTTGGTACCGTTAATAATATGAATAAGATATAATGCTTTTTCCTGCCGAGGCGACCGGGTCCCGCCGCCGCCGCCGCTTCCTGCCCTTCCGCAAACCCAAAATCAAAGTTCGAATATCACGAGAAGTCCCTTGCATTTCGGGTCGTCCTTGTGAAAAATTTCACGAGATACTATGGCACATGTCAAACTGCACATTCCCGGGCCGGTCGAAGTCAACGAAAAGACGTTCCGCGCGTTTTGTCTGCCGATGATCGGCCATCGCGGCCAGGGGTTCAAGGATCTCTACGCGAAAATCCAGCCGCAACTCCAGCAACTGCTGTATACGAAACAGCTCGTTTACATTTCCACCTCCTCGGCCTGGGGCGTCATGGAGGGCGCGATCCGGAACCTGGTTTCCCGAAAAGTCCTCAACTGCATGTGCGGCGCATTTTCCGACAAATGGCTCGATGTCTCCAAACGTTGCGGCAAGGACGCCGAGGCGCTCCAGGTGCCGTGGGGCTCGCCCATCCGGGCGGAGGCCATCGATCGCAAACTCGCGACCGGCCAGTTCGACACGCTCACGGTGATCCACAACGAGACGTCCACGGGCGTCATGAGCCCGCTGGCTGAAATCGCGGCGCTCAAGAGGAAGTATCCCGACGTGATGTTCGTCGTGGACGCGGTCAGCTCGATGACGGCGACGAAGATCGAGTTCGACGCGCTGGGAATCGACGTGTTGCTGGCGGGCACCCAGAAGGCGTTCGCGCTGCCGCCGGGCACGTCCATGTTTGTCTGTTCGCCCGCGGCGCTGGCCAGGGCGGCGACGATCAAGGACCGCGGCTATTATTTCGACTTCGTCGAGTTTCAGAAAAACGCCGAGCTGAGCATGACGCCCAGCACGCCAAGCATCGGCCACGTTCATGCCCTGGCGTCCAAGCTCGAAGACATTTTCGCGGAGGGCCTGGAAGCACGGTTCGCGCGCCATCGTCAGACCAACCAAATGACGCGCGATTGGGCGGCACGGCAGGGCTTCACACTGTTTCCCGACCCGGGATTCGAGTCGGTCACGCTCACGTGCGTCAACAATGGTGCCAAGCCCGGAGGGCGCGCCGTGGACGTGCCGAAGCTGCAGAAGCTGGTCAAGGACCGGGGATTCCTCATCGACGGCGGTTACGGAAAAATCAAGGGCACGACGTTTCGCATTTCCAACATGGGCGATGAGACGCCGGCGACGATGCAGCAGCTTTATTCCGCGCTGGATGAGGCCATGAAGCAATTGTGACCGGCCCGCCGCAGAATGGGTAGCACGGGCCACCGGC
>PLQC01000036.1 GCA_003159675.1 Limisphaerales bacterium | reverse complement strand
ACACAGCCGCGCTCCACAGCCCGACGGATCGCGACCGTGTGCGAAGCACCAGTCGCTGCACGCGAACATCGTCACTACGCCGTGGAACTATCCCCCAGCCTCCCCCTTTCTTGCCATGCTGCGGCTGGTCCTCTCGGCGGACACAGCCGCGCTCCACAGCCCAACGGACCGCGACTGTGTGCGAAGCACCAGTCGCTGCGCCCGGACGTCGTCACCCCGCCGGGCACACGTCACGGAAACGTCTCCTTGTCCTCGCAAGGCTCCAGCCTGGATATCGCCGCCATGATTTCGTCCGCCACCTCCTGGTAAATCTCCTTCAAACGCGCTTTCGAACACCCCTTCGCCTCCGCACGCTGCCGGTCAAACGAGATCGGCCGGCCATATTTCACGGCAATCCGCCGCGGCCTCGGAATCTTCACGTGACGACCATACGCCTCGAAGGTTCCAAACACGCGGACGGGCACGACCGCGGCGCTGGACTTGATGACGGTCAACCCGATCCCCGACCGCGCCGGTTGCAGGTGGCCGTCACGCGTCCGCGTCCCCTCGGGAAACAAAATGATCGCGCCGCCCGCCAGCAACCGGTCCAGAATCGCCTTGAGTCCGGCCGCCCCGCCGCCGTCGCGGTCCACCGGAACGGAATTCCAATTGCGCAACAACCAGCCGACTCCCGGGAATCGGAACAAGGTGTCGCGCGCCAGATAGTTTATCCCCCGCCTCACCCCAGCGCCGACCAGCGGAGGGTCGAGAAAGCTGGCATGGTTGGAGGCGAGGATCACCGGCCCTTTCAACGGGACGCGTTCCGCATTGAACACTCGCCACCTGAAATACAATTTGTAAACCGTCCTGAAAAAGCTCCAGCCGAGGAAATAAACGAAGTTCATTTCACTTGGACGCAGCCAGCCGCTGCCGCAGGTCAGCGATGATCGCACTGCTCGTCTGCTCCGCTGTCATCTCGGAATTGTTGATGACATGCGCGCCGAGCGCGATCATCAGCGGCGCCACCGCCCGTTGGCTGTCGCGTTGATCCCGCGCAGCCAGGTTTTCCCGAACCCCTTCCGCGGCGCGGCGACGTGAACGCTCCTCCAGCCGGGCATCGAGGTAATACTTGAAGTCGGTCTCCGGAAACACGTTCGTGCCGATGTCGCGGCCCTCCATCACGAGGTTCCCGAACCGGATGCATTCGCGCTGCGTTTTCTTCATCCACTCGCGCACTTTCGGAACGGCCGCAACGTGCGGCACCGCGGCGCTGACTTCGCCGGTGCGGATTTCCTTCTCCGGAAAATAGCCGTCGGTGTGCAACCGCACCTGGTTGTCAACACATCGGAGCGACGTTTTCCATTTCCGGCAGGCGGCGGCGACGGCTTTGGGGTCCTGCACATCCACGCGCTTCTGCAGGCAATGCCATGCGAGGGTGCGATACATAGCCCCGGTATCCACATAGATAAAGCCCAGCGCCCTGGCCACCAGCTTCGCGTTGGTGCTCTTGCCGCTGGCGCTCGTGCCGTCGATGGCGATGACGACTGGTGATTTCAATGGTCAATGTTCAGGTCTCAAGTTTCCAACAGCTCTCCGCAACCGTCGCCTGCATCGGCCCCGTTCCCGGAACGCCGAAGCCGGCCGGACACGACAACTTCTCAAACCGCAAATAATTTATCGTTACCCAATTTCCGTCCCGTTTTCGCGTCCAGAATGGCGGCGCCCAACCCCCGCGGCGGCGGCGCGGCCAGTTTCTGGAAGAAATTCGGGAACGTCTTCTTCACACAGCCGGGATTCTTGATTCTTATCCCCGGCACTTTCAATCCCAGAATTGCGAAACACATCGCCATCCGATGGTCGTTGTAGGTCTCGATCTCCGCGCCGTGAAGTGTCGAGGGATACACCGTCAGCGTGTCGCCTTCCTCGACCACCCGGGCGCCGCAACGCGTCAACTCCGTCCGCAATGCCGCCACACGCTCGCATTCCTGCGCTCGCAGACGGGTCAAGTCCTCAAATTTCGTGCTGTGAGGAACAAAGGGTGCCAGGACGATTGCGGTCATAATGCTGTCGCCCAAATCTCGCACCCGGGACAATCGGACGGGAAACTTCCCCACGTACCGCGCAAACTGCGCGTCAATTTGCCAGGCTTCGTGAAACCATTTTTCGACAGCCGGCGCAATTCTGGAGCCTGATGTGCCGGACCCCGATCGAGAAAGCAGCCAATCCGCGCCCCAAATGTAACTGGCACTGGACGCATCCGGATCAACATGAAAAGTGCCGGTCTGTGGAAACGCCCCGGCCATTTCGGCGGTCATGGTCACGTAAGGCGATTCCTCCGCATTGTCGCCTGTCACTTGGACGGTCCACTGATTGTGCTTGCCGCAAAGAATCAATGCCGACGCAAACTGGGAACTTTCCCCGATGCTCACTCGGCACGCCGCGCCAGGCCTCAGTCCTCCACCGTGAATCAATGCCGGCAGGTTGTCATTCGCCGAATCCACCTGGTACCCCAGCTCGCGCAATGCTGTGAACAGTCCCGCCTGCGGCCGCTCGTGCATGCGAGGCACTCCATCGAGCCGATAAACGCCCTTGCCCAAACACACGAACGCCGCCAGAAAGCGCGCCGCCGTCCCCGCGTTCCCGACGAATAATTCCAGAGGCTGCCCCTCCGTTCCACCGGATGGCACCGCGCCGCCTTTGCCATAGACAGTGATCGTCCGGTTGCAGACCTCATCGGGATCCGCTTTCACGTCCACCATGAAGCCGAGTTCCTGGAGGCAATCGACCATGATCTGCGTGTCCTCGCTCCACAGCGCGCCTTCCAAAGTCACTTCACCCTCGGCCAGCGCCGCCAGGATCAGCGCCCGGTTCGTAATACTCTTCGACCCGGGCACGGTCATCTCCGCATGCACCGGCTTGTCGAGCGGCACGATTTCTATCAGATCCGGCAATGACATCCGTTCTCGCCTTCCTATTCCGGCGACGGCGATGCGGAGCGCGCAGACCACGAATCGCGGCGTTGCTTCGCGCGTTCCAGGATTCCTGCAATGGCCTTCGCATCCGCTTTGTTCAACGCCCGCCTGAATTTCTCCAAATCGCCGATGAAGGCAGCCAGCGCCCGCGCCAGATTCCGGCGGTTGGTCAGCGCAATGTCCCGCCACATTTCCGGCGACCCGGACGCGATGCGCGTGGTGTCGCGAAAGCCGTTGGCGCAGAGCGCGGCCTGATGTCGCGGATTCCCGGGATCCAACACCAGATTGGCCAGCGTGACGGCGGCAATGTGCGGCAGATGGCTCGACCGGCCGGCCAGCGCGTCGTGAAGCTCCGGTGTCATCCGCAGCAACCGGCCGCCAACCGCCTTCCAAAATCGTTCGATTTTCCGCAAAGCCGCCGGGTCCGTCCTCTTCGTCGGCGTCACGACGCAGACCGCGTCCACAAACAGATCCGCCCGGGCCGCCGACACGCCGGTCTTTTCTGAGCCGGCCATCGGATGGCTTCCCACAAAATATGCGCCCGCTTTGTGAACCGCGGGCTCGAGTTCCCGCACAACGCTCCCCTTGACACTCCCCACGTCGGTGAGGATCGCGCCCGCTTTCAGCATCGGAACCATCCGCCGCACGAGCGCCCGCATCTGCAAAAGCGGCGTGCACAGGATGATCAATTCCGCTCCGCTCACCGCCTCCCGCAAATCGCGCGTCGCCAGATCGACCGCACCGCCCTTTTCGCACTCAGCCACAGATGACGCCCGCCGGACAAAGCCGGCGACACTTTTGGCCAGTCTGCGTCGCTTGATCGCCAGTCCGAGCGACCCACCAAGCAACCCAACCCCTACGATGGTGATTTTGCGGAATTGCACAGCCGCAGAATAGAGGATGGAAGATGGAAGATGGAAGATGGAAATGAGCAGTCGCCTGGGAAACAGGCGCGTTTTGAGGCTGCCCCCGATCGCATAGAGGCCGGAGCAAGGTACTTCGAACTTGCGTGAGAATCCGCAGTGGGTACCACGGGCCACCGGCCTGTGCCGTCCGGCGACCCGCTGGACGGAATGGAAAAAGGCGTCTCGCTCAAAACTCAGGCCAAAATGTCGTCAGTCGCCCAGCTATTCCGGTCGGCGAGTCGCCGACCAGAACGGGCGGGTCGCCCGTTCCACCCACGTTACAGAATCCAAGGAATTCCCGCGTGACTCCGCTGACAACCATTCCCCTGGCTTTCAGGTTTTCCCGCGGTCATCCATGGGCGCGACTCCGATTCATGCAGAGCCCCCCGCCCCCCGCGCGGAGTCGAGGCAGGCATCCATCACCTGCTGCGTTTTCAAGGCCCATTCCGGCCACTCCGTGCTGAGCTTCCCGGAGCGAACCCGCCCGGCAAAGTTCCGGAACAGATTCGCCTCCTGAGTCGTCGGATGGCTGTGACTGTGTTCCGCAACGGAAATCCACCGCCGGTTCGGCCTCATCTCGAAATCGCAGCCGCGGACTTCAAACGCCGAATTATAGACTTCAAAGCCGATCTCGCCCCCCTGAAACGGCAGCACGAAATCGGGCACCTGCAGATACCCCCTGGTCCCGCCGACATTGGCCCATTGCTGGTTCTCCGCCAGAAAAGAGCAATAAAAACCCGCCGACACGCCCTCGTCAAACAGCAGTTCGGCTGAAAATGCCGTCGGCACCGGGGTTGGACTTCCGGCGCCGCCCGCTTGCGCCAGAATGCGACCGACCGCCTCGCGAGGCAGCCGCCATTTCAGGGGTCCACAGGATGAATCGAATGCAATACCAACCGAGGTCGCCGAGACAGCCCTGCGGTTCGAGAGTGCTGTTCATCCTGATGTTGTCGCGCAGGAAATCGTCCCCCGCGTAGAAGCTGAATTGCAGGGCGATGCGCCTGACCGCGCCGATGCTTGCGCCGTCGTCGATCACCTCGCGCACGCGATCGAGCCGGCGGCTGTGCATGAACATGACGCCATCGAGAAACTGCACGTGGTTCCGCCGGCACGCCTCCAGCATTTCCCGAAGCTCCGCAGCGTCGCGCGCGCAGGGCTTTTCGCAAACCACGTGCTTGCCGGCTTCCGCGGCCCGAATGACCCACTCCGGGCGCAGGGCCGTCGGCAGTGGAACATAGACGGCGTCGATCTCCCGCGACGCCAGCAACTCCTCGTAACTGCCGAACGCCTCGGGCGGCGTCTCGAACGGCGCCGCGCGCTGACATTCCTGAATGAACCCGCGGGCGCGTTCCACCCCGCGACTGGCAACCGCTCGGACAATCCCATTGCCCGAGTTCAGGATGGCCTTCCAGTTCTTGTGCGCAATTTGCGCCGTGCCCAAGATGCCCCAGCGCAGTCTTGCACCATCGTCAATGTCACGTTTGTGTTCCATGGTCATTTGATTCCTTCGGCCGCTTCGCGCACCCGCTCTACTATCACGTCCGCAATGTGCGGCTCGGTCCCGACGGCGGAAGCATACCACACCCGTTTGCCCTGGCGCTCGGTCGGATTGCGCCACGGGGGCCGCCCCTCGGCAAGACGCTGCGCCACAGTTCGCTGGGTCTCGCCGAGCAATACCGGGATGTCCTCGCGCGCATGCATGCCGTCGCTGATGAAGAACGGCACCACGACAACGTTCTTCGTCTGCGCCAGCTCGTAGCACCGGTCGATCCGCGGCTCCTCTTCCATAAATACACCGTGCACGGCCGCATACTCATCCACGACGCGAATCCGCTCGACCTGCCTGTCGATCGCTTTCCGCGAGTTTTCGTTCTCCTCTGTCCCGTGCCCCGCGATAAACAGGGTTGTGTCCCTGGATTCCGGCGCGCGCGGAAAAGGAAATTGCCTGACAACGCCGCGGGCGCGGGCCAGGAGGACGCCGGCCATGCTTTCGTGCGTCCCGACCGGTTTGCAGTAGTAAACGGTCGAGTGCTGCGTTCGAAGCGTCAAGCGGTCGTCAAATCCAAGTGCTCGCGGAATCACCCGGGTGCTGAAATAACCTTCGCTGATGAATAGCGGCACGATAAACACGCGCGGCGTTGACAGGCCCGCCAGGACTTGCCTCACATCCGGTTCCTGCTTCCAAAAAGCCTCGCATACCCCGGCAAAAAGACCCCGCCGCCGCAACTCCGCCGCGTGCTGGTAAACCGGCGCGGAAGACTCGGCATTGATCGTCGAACCGTGACCGACCAGGACCAGTGTGCCGTCTGAAAATGCTTCGTGGGACACCCGCAATGGTTAGCGCAGGTAACCGGAGACCGCAAGCCCGGCGCCCGGTGCAAGTGGATGTGAGGGTCGGGAGCGCGGCTGTATGCGAAGCATCAGCCGCAGCGGGTAAACAGGTCGATGGCGGCCGGGAACCTGTTGTCGTGTGTGAAATGGCTTGGCGCGCTGCGNNCGTGCTGCGGCTGGTCCTGGGCGGACACAGCCGCGCTCCACAGCCTTACGGACCGCCACCGTGTGCAAAGCACCAGTCGCTGCGCTCTACCCCTTTCCCGGCCTTGGATAAAACGCCTCGCCCAAACGAAGGTTCAAGCCGTGAACGGCCAACGTCAGCCGGCTGAACATTTCCGCGTTTTCGGCATCGGGAATGCCCGACTCCATGCGCTGTTTCATCCGACGGAAACGAAGGCTCAAGGCCGACTGTTCATCCGCATCCCCGAGTTTTCGCAACAGCCGCTTGACTTCCTCCGCCCGCCGGAGTGTCGCACGAATGACACGACGCGCCGCCGCGGTTTCAACCAGCCCGGCCTGCACCTTCTTCAACAACAAACATTCAAACTCGCGACAGTATTTGGGTCGATCGGCGTAAATCCGGCAGCGGCAGCCGTCCAATGCGGCGCAAGGCTGCTGAAATCTCGGACGGCTGATTTTCGACTTCCGATTCGGCTCGCCAACTCCCGGACGCAGACTGGCGTTTGCTGAAATCACTGGCAGGCCCAGCGACCGCAGAAGCCCGGCGTCGTCCCCCGACTCCAACCGCACATCGGCAAAGATTACGCCGTTGCAGCAGAGGCCGCATTCGAGACAAAGATCGTTGGAAGCACCGCAGGCCATGATGGATCCAGGCTACCACCCTGCCTGGAACCTGTCATGCTTGAAGCCCGCCGCCTGTTGGACTACGATCCAATCCCAGCGACTTCCCAAATTCGGAAGTGGAACAATCACCTAAGTTTTATGCGATCCTTCGATAGTCTAAGTGAAAAGGAAATTCTCGCGCTGGCCATTTCTCAGGAAGAGGAAGACGCGCGGATCTACGACGATTTCGCGGATGGTTTGAAGGAGAACCATCCGGAGCAGGCCCTGCAGTTCTCAGAACTCCGGCGCGACGAAGACTCGCACCGCCATCGGCTCCTCGATCTTTACCGGGGCCGTTTCGGCGAGCACGTGCCACTGCTGCGACGGCAGGATGTGCGCGGATTTGTGCGCCGCCGGCCGGTCTGGCTGGTCCGGCCGCTAGGATTGAAAGCGGTGCAGAAGCAGGCCGAGCTCATGGAACTCGAAACCAAACGGTTCTACGAGGCGTCGGCGCGCCGGGCGACGGACGCCGGCGTGCGCCAGTTGCTGGGAGATCTGGCCGAGGAGGAACGTCACCACGCCCAAATCGCGGAGCGGATCGCGCTGACCAAGCTCAGTGAAGAGGAATCCGACCGACAGAAACGGCTGTTCGTGCTCCAGATCATCCAACCCGGCCTGGCGGGTCTGATGGACGGCTCTGTGTCCACCCTGGCGCCCTTGTTTGCCGCCGCGTTCGCCACACACAGCAGCCTCGACACCTTCCGCGTCGGTCTCGCCGCCAGCGTCGGTGCCGGCATCAGCATGGGGTTCGCCGAGGCGCTGTCGGACGACGGCAGCCTGACCGGCCGCGGCCATCCCTGGGCCCGCGGGCTGGTCTGCGGGCTCATGACGGCCCTGGGCGGATTGGGACACACCATGCCCTACCTCGTCCCGGATGTGCACACCGCCACCGGGATCGCGGGGGCGGTCGTCCTCGTGGAACTGGGAATTATTTCCTGGGTGCGCCACCGTTACATGGACACACCCTGGTCCTCGGCAACGCTGCAAGTCATGCTGGGCGGATTGCTCGTGTTCCTGGTCGGCATCCTGATCGGGAGTTCGTGAACCCCCGCACCCATGGCGGGGAGGCAGGATGTGCAGCAAACCGTAAAGCGGGGTCGCATCTCGACATGTTTGTGGCTCTGAGGATCACCGCATATACGAAAGATTCGCCCATTTTGCTTATTTTTCGCTGTTGTCATAGCCTCTGCTTTCATTTATTTTGTTCGACCTGTTATCTTGAAGGAACGAATTTTTTATTGCCGTTATGTCAAAAACTGAAGTCATCCTCACCAGCAATATCATCGGCCTGGGCGCCGAGTCCGACCACGTCAAGGTCGCCGCCGGCTACGCCCGCAATTACCTGTTTCCCCAACGCCTTGCGGTTTCGCTCACGCAGGCCAACAAACGCCGCATCGAATCGCTCAAGCAGCACCGGAGCGAACGCGAGGCCCATGAGTTCAACACCATGAGCGAGCTGGCCAAAGGCGTGGCCAAACTCGTTTGCATCGTCCAGGTCAAGACCGGCGATGACGGCAAAATGTTCGGGTCCGTCACCACCGGCATGATCGCCGACCAGCTCAAGCAACAGTTCGATATCTCGCTCGACAAACGGAAGGTCCATATCGAGCACGCGATCCGTGCACTGGGCGAATATGATGTGGAATTGCGACTGCACCAGGAAGTCACGGCCACCCTCAAGATCCGCGTCGAAAGCACCACACCGCTTCCGGCCCCCGCAGAACCCACGGCGACTGATGCGAGGCGCGAAGACAGAGGCGAACGCCGCGGACGCCGGGGCGAAACGCAAGCCGAGAGTGCTCCGAAAGCCGGGACGGAAACCGCCGAAGGCGGCGAACACAAATCGCGCCCTGCCAGGGCCGAACGCCCGCCCCGCGCGGAAAAGCCGGCCAAAGCCGAGAAAGCTCCAAAAGGCGAGAAGCCGGCAAAACCCGCGAAGTCCGAGAAAGCCGAGTAGAGGAACGCGCGCTATCACCAGTCTTTGAGCGGACGCTGTTGATCGGATGACTTTTCCTTCCGGCTGACGGGCAGCATCATTTCGTTGTTCTTCTGAGAATCCAGCAATTGCTTCGCCTCCTGAGGACTCATCTGCCCGGCCGCACGGGCTTGCGATGTTTCGGGCTGTTCCTCCGGCTTGGAACCGTTCTTTTGCTGGCCGGAAGGTTTTTGCGCCGGTTGCGGTTGGGGCTGATTCTGGTCTTTCTGTGCCTGCGACTGGCTCGACTGCTTCTGTTGCTGCTGCTGCTTCTGTTGCTGCTGCTGCTGTTGCTGCTGCTGCTGTTGCTGCTGCTGTTGCTGTTGCTGCTGCTGTTGATTCTGTCGCTTCAACAACTCCTCCAGTTTCTTCAGCTTAACGTCGTCAGGATAAAGTTTCAGCCCGCTCTCCACCTGTCCCAACGCGGCGGGAATATTGTTGGACAGATAGGATTGTGCGGCACCGTGGAACATATCATCGGCAGTCTGCGCCCGGGCCGTGGGCGATAGCGGCGAGAGCAACGCGCTAAGGCAGATGAGGATTCGCAATCGCATCAATGTCCTGCAGTTTTCGAGTGTAGTCTTCAAATTGTTTCCCGAGTGGATTTTGCCGCATCAAGTCCCGCATGATTTCAAGGGCGCGATGATAATTTCTCCGGCGCGTGGACTCGTCGGCCGCCTCCTTGGCCTGGCGCGCCGCTTCGCGCAGTTGCATGATTTCTTCCACGCCGTGTTTTGCGAGCGCGAGATTGTGCGCGGCATCGGCGTCATTCTTGTTCAGCGCCACAGCGTTCTGATAGTTCTGGATCGCCGTTTCCCATTGCTTCTGCAATTCATCCAAATCGTTTGTGGACTGGCCGAGCAGGAACTGCGCGTTGCCCATGTTGAAGTAGGCGGCTTGCTGCAGCCTCACGTCGCGCGCACTCAACGCGGCGGTGAACAACTTGATGGCGGCGTCATAATTCGTCGCGCGATACGCCGCGGCGCCGGCATTGAAGCTCAATCGGGCGTCACCGGTCTTGTCCTCCACCGATAGCCGCTCGTATTCCTTCTGAGCTTCATTAAACCTGCCCGCCTTGTAATCCCGAAGCGCGCCCGCGGGCGAACCGAAAGCCCCCGGCGGCGGTGGCAGCAACAGCAGCAAGGTTACGGCCAGCGCGGGTTTGGCCGAAAGCGCCGCCAAGACCGCCGGTTTCAATTCCCGTTTGCGCTCGGGAAAAAGCATTTCCGCAATCAACAACGCCATCGCCACCGCCAACGGCCAGTGATACCTCTCATGCGGGCGCTTGATCCATCTCTCCTTCAATTCCGACCTCGGCAACGGGGCGAGGCCGTTCTTGTAAAGCGTATCGATCGTGTCGGCGCCGCGCAGCGGAAGGTAAAACCCGTTGGCCGCCCCGGCGATCTCCTGGAGCAGCGTTTCGTTGAGCCGCGACTGTACCACGTTGCCGTTTTCATCGCGGATATAATCCATCTGGCCGTCGGCGTTTTTGATCCGCAGCAAGGCGCCCTGGGCGGATCCGATGCCCACCGTGAAAATGCGCAAGCCTGACTTGGCCGCGTTCTTTGCCGCTTCCAATGCCCCGGAATCGTGGTCTTCGCCATCCGTAAACAAAACGAGCACCTTGTAGTTGTCGCCCTCTTTAAAGGCGTCCAAGGCCGTCCCGATCGCCTCGGCCACCGCGGTGCCCCCTTCGGGGATCGTGTTGACATCCAGCGCCTGAACGCTCTGCCGGAAGGCCGTGTCATCCACGGTGAGAGGACACTGCAGGAATGCGTCTCCCGCGAAAGCCACCAGACCCATGCGGTCGGACTTCGCCTGCTGCATCAGGTCGAGCGCGGCCAGCTTGGCGCGTGCCAGGCGGCTGGGCGCGATGTCCTCGGCGAGCATGCTTTTCGACGTGTCGATGGCGACCACGATGTCGAGACCGCGCTGTTGGACCTGCTCGAGGTCATAGCCCCATTGGGGCTGTGCGAGGGCGAGAATCAGTGCGGCCACCGCCAGAATCAGGCACGCCTCCCGGATCCTTTGCCGCGCGGGTGAATCACCGGCAACCAGGCCCGGCAGGAGCCGCGCGTGGATAAACTGCGTCATGAGCCGTTGCCGCACCCGCCCGGACCACCAGAAGAACGCCGCCATCGCCGGCGGGACGGCCAGCAGGAGCCAGAGATAGCGTGGATCGGCGAAGGTCATGGCAGCCTCCTCAAGAGCGTATGCCGCAGCGCCACTTCCACCAGGAGCAGACCGAGTCCCGGCGAAATGAGCCAGGGGAAAAGCTCCTGAAACTGGGTGAACTTTTTGATCTCCGCCTCGGATTTCTCCAGCCCGTCGATCTCGGCGTAGATGGCTTGAAATTTCTCGGCGTTATCGGCCCGGTAGTATTTCGCCCCTGTCGCTGCGGCGATTTTTGTCAGGGTGTCTTCGTCGATGTCCACCGGTTCCCATTGATAGCCGACTTTTCGACCGCCGAAAAAGACGGGCATGGGGGCCTTCCCCTGCATGCCGACGCCGATCGTATAAACCCTCACTCCCAGGGCCCGGGCGGCCTCGGCAGCCGTGAGCGGGGCGATCTTGCCGGCATTGTTCTCCCCATCGGTCATCAAAATCACAATCCTGCTTTTCGATTTCAGTTCGCGCAGGCGGTTGACGGCGGCGACGAGAGCGGAGCCGATGGCGGTTTGGTTTGGATCGATCCTTCCCAACTCGAGCCGGTCGATCTGCTGCAGGAGAAAATCGTGGTCCAGTGTGGGCGGAGCCGCGATATAAGCCTGGGAGGCGAACACGACCAGGCCAATGCGGTCGTTGGGACGTTTATCAATGAATTTTTTCAGGACGGTCTTCGCCATTTCAATCCGGCTGACGCGCCCGTTGCCGACCTCAAAGTCCTCGGAAGCCATGCTGCCCGACATGTCGAGCGCGACGACGATATCCACGCCGCTGGCGCTGATCCTTGTTTCGCTCCGGAGGAGCCGCGGCTGGGCCAGGGCGACGATGAAAAGGGCGAGGGCGAGCCAGCGCAAGGCGGTGAGAAGGCCGCCGGAACTCGAGCGTGTGACGTTGAGCACGGCCCGCACCAGTTGCACGGAAGAATACAGAAATGCGGGCGGCTGGCCGCGGCGCCCCTTCAGCCATGCCAGCAACGGCAGCAGCAGCAGGAGCGACAGAAACCATGGATGAAGGAACGTCATCGTGGTGCGTGATCCAGGGCTTCGCCGGGCTGAACAAGCTCCGGCTCGGTCTCCTCCACCAACCGGAGCGCGGAGGCATGCAGTTCGCGAAGCTCCGGTTCGCCGGGTTCATACTGTGCGAATTTGACGAGGTCGCAACGCTCGAGAAACCCGCCCAAACTGTCCTTCTGCCCGGGCAATAACAGCCGGGAGCCTTGCAGTTCGTAAAGGAACTCCTCGGTCGTCCGCTCGGGCGCCCGGAACTCGAAGCGTTCCTCCAGATAAACCCGGATGGTGTCGGAAACGAGGGTGCAGAACGGTTTGGGCTGCGCCAGGAGCGCCAGCGCCTCCTCCAGCCATTTCCGTGCGCGGACATGAGCCGGCACGGGCGGAACGAGGGCGGCTTGCACCCGCCGCCTTCGCCAATGACGCCAGGCAAAGTACAACAAAGCGCCCGCCGCCGCCGCGCCCAACACCCACCAAAGCCACTCCCACCCGCTCGGTATTTCCATCGGCGGTTTGATGTCGCGCAAGGCATTGTTCGCCGCGGTTGCGACCGGCTGCGATTGCGCGGAAAGACTGTTCGTGGTCATGGCTGGCGATGTGTGTTCCGTGACGCGCTAAACCTTGAACCGTCCATCTCAGCCTCGCAATCGTCGCTTTTCACGCATCTCAAAAAACCTTCCCAGGACGACCGTGTACGGCTCGTCCGTCCGCAATTGGATGGCGTCGATCCCGACGGAACGAAACAGGCGGGCGAGGTCCGCCTGGGCCCTGGACTGCCGCCCGGCGAACGCCGCGCGCTTCCGCGCGTCCCCCGTGCCGACCTCGACGATCTCGCCCGTCTCGGCATCTTCGAGCACCAGGCGGCCGAGCGCGGGCAATTCCAGTTCGTAGGGGTCGGTGATTTGAACGGCCACGACGTCGTGGCGCCGGTTGGCCTGGCGGAGCATGGCGTACGAGGCCTGGGCGAGTGATTCGAGCAGCAGGAGCTGGGGACGCAGCCCGCGGCGAACAGCGGCCGCCGGCGTCCGGCCGCCCGGCCCCGAGGAACGTTGCGCGGGCGAGCCGACAAAATCCGAGATGATCGCGGCAATCGCCCGATGCGGGGTGACCCGCATCAGGAATTCGAGCGCGTGGTTCAAATCCGTGCCGCGGTGTTTCGGCTCGAAAAACAAGGCCTCCCGGATCACGCGCAACACGTGCTTGCGCCCTTTGCGGGGCGGAATGAACTTCTCGACTTCATCCGTGAAGAGAATCAATCCGACCTTGTCGTTGTTGCGGATGGCGGAGAAGGCGAGGACCGAGGCGATTTCCGCCGCGAGTTCGCGTTTGGACTGCTCGCGCGATCCGAACACGCCGGAGCCGCTCACGTCCACCACGAGCATCAGCGTAAGTTCGCGTTCCTCGACGAATTTTTTGACGAAGGGATGGTTCATCCGCGCGGTGACGTTCCAATCGATCGACCGTACCTCGTCGCCGGGCTGGTATTCGCGCACCTCCTCGAAATTCATCCCCTGCCCTTTGAACACGGAATGGTACTGGCCGGCGAGGGTTTCGCTCACCAGCCGGCTGGTGCGCAACTCGATCTGACGGATCTTCTTTAGGATTTCGCGGGGAATCATGAGGCATTGCAGGACGCGGGTTGGGGAGCGCGCGCGTCTCGCGTGCAGGTTCTGGCGTCGCGCCAGAACCTTCGGGTGACCGGCTTCGGGGACTCCTGCGGGGAGCAATGTGTGAGACGAGGTTTTCGGCGCGACGCCGAAAACAGCACGCGAGACGCGCGCGCTCCNNAGCTCGATCTGCCGGATTTTTTTGAGAATCTCGCGGGGAATCATTCTTCAAATCTCAAATCTCAAATTGTGATTCCACTCACGGCACCGGCAGTTCATCAAAGATCCTTTGAATGACCGTTTCGCTCGTCTTTTCCTCGGCTTCAGCCTCGTAGGTGATGGCAACGCGGTGGCGCAGCACGTCCATGCCGATGCTCTTCACGTCTTGCGGGGTGACGTAGCCGCGGCCCTTCAGGAAGGCATAGGCCTTGCCCGCCAGCGTCAGCGCGATGGTCGCGCGCGGCGAGGCCCCCAACTGGATGAAATCCTTTACCTGGATCTTGTAGGCTTCCGGGTCGCGCGTGGCGCAAACCAGGTCCACGATGTAATCCTTCACCTTGTCATCCACGTAAATGTCGTTGAGGACCTGCCGCGCCTTGAGGATTTGCGCCGCCTCCACCACCGGGCTCGTGGTCGGGGCGCCGGAAGTGCGGGCCATCAAATCGAGGATCTGCCGCTCTTCGGCGCGCGTAGGATAGCCGATCTTGAGCTTCAACATGAACCGGTCCACCTGGGCCTCCGGCAGCGGGTAGGTGCCCTCCTGCTCGATGGGATTCTGCGTCGCCAGCACGAGGAACGGCTCCTCCAGCTTGAAGGTCTGATCGCCGATGGTGACCTGCCTCTCCTGCATCGCTTCGAGCAGCGCGCTCTGCACTTTGGCCGGCGCGCGGTTGATTTCGTCGGCGAGAACGACATGCGCGAAGATCGGCCCTTTGCGGGTGCTGAAGCCGCCCGATTGCGGGTTGTAAATCTGGGTGCCGATCACGTCGGCAGGCAGCATGTCCGGCGTGAACTGGAGGCGGGAGAATTTGACGTTCAGACAATTCGCCAGCGATTTTACGGAGAGCGTCTTGGCCAGGCCGGGCACGCCCTCCAGCAACACGTGGCCGTTGGCGAGCAACCCGATGACGAGGCGCTCGACCAAATAATTCTGGCCGACGATGACCCGGCCGAGTTCATTGAAAAGCGGGCGCACGAAAGCGCCGGCTTCCTGGACTGCTTCGTTGATGGCGTTGATTCCTGTGTTCATTTTCGGAAATGTTACTCACGATGGACAAACGAAACCGACCCTGCGTTCAAGCGAAAACTTCGAATTTCTTCAAGGAACCGCGAAACAACAACAGAGACAGGGGTGTGAGTCCGCCGGCTCCGCCCGTTCGTTCGCGTGTTTCATGGGATCGCCGCCGCATCCGATCCTTGCCCCTGGAAGCACAGCCGGGCCCGCTCGACGTCGCGGCCAATCTGTGCCTTCAGCTCGGCCAGCGACGGGAATGCTTTCTCGTCACGCAACCTTTCCAGGAAGAGGATCTCCAGTTCTTCCCCGGAGATCTCCTCATCGAAGTCCAGCAGATGCGCCTCGACGCGCACCTGCGAGGCCGGCAGTTGCAGGGTCGGGCGGAATCCGACGTTCACCACGGCACGGAGGGTTCTGTTCCGCAGCACGATGTGCGCGACGTACACCCCGTTGGGCGGCAGGGCCAGGCCGGTCGCGTCCAAGTTGGCGGTCGGAAACCCGATCTGGCGGCCCAAGCCGTCGCCGCGCGCCACCTGTCCGGCCAGCGACCACGGACGTCCCAGCATCCGGCCGGCCGGGTTGAATTCACCCGCCCGAATGGCCTGCCGAATTCGCGTGCTGCTGATGGCATTGCCGTCGAGAGACACGACGGCAATGCCGTGCACAGCGAACCCCAGCGCGGCGCCCAACTGCCGCAGCAACGCCACGTCGCCAGACCGCTTGTGACCGAAGGTGAAATTTGCGCCCACGCAAAGACTTTGGATCCGGCTGAGACCCTGCGCGAGGTCCCGGACAAAACCTTCCCCGGTCTGTTCGCTGAACGCCTTGTCGAAATGGATCAGGAGCAGCGCCTCCGCACCCATGGCCTCGATGACGCGCACTTTTTGAGCCAGCGGATAAATCAACGGCGGGACGCGGTGGGGCGCCACGACGGTGTTGGGATGCCGGTCGAACGTGACGACAAGACCGATCGCTTCCTGCTGCCGGGCGTCGGCGATGGTTTGCCGGATGATTTGCTGGTGCCCGAGATGAACGCCGTCGAAGAAGCCGATCGCCAGGCAGACCTTGCGGCCCCCGGCATTCAGTTCCGTCGCGGTGTGAATGACATTCATCCGTGAAAGTGTAGAGGCGGTTCGGGAGAACTCTGCAATATTTTTCACCGGGCGGCGCTCTTACGAGACGCGGCCGCCCGCCAGTTTGAGAAATGGAATCACGCGCTTCTCCAGATCGGCCGCCGACAGATCCAGGATGTGGTCGAGCGGAGCCGCGTCGGCGACGTCGAATTTTCCCGAGCTGACGCGCCGTAATTCCGCCAGATGCGCCCCGCATCCGACCTTTTGTCCCAATTCATGGGCGAGGCTGCGGACGTAGGTTCCCTTGGTGCACGCGATCCGGAACCGGCCCAGCGGCTCCTCATAGGCGGTGAAGTGGAAGGAATAAATATGGATCAGCTTCGGCTCGCGCGGCACCTCGACCCCCTTGCGCGCGAGCTTGTACAACGGCACGCCGCCCTTTTTCACCGCCGAAACCATCGGCGGCGTCTGCATCAGATCGCCGACAAATTCCCCGGCCATTTCATTCAACTGATCGAGGGTCAGCGGCGGTACCGGCAGCGAACCCGCCAGCTCGCCGTCGGCGTCATAGCTGTTCGTCGTTTCGCCGAACTTGATGGCGCCCTCGTAAACCTTGTCGCTGGACATCAGTTTTTCGGAGAGTTTCGTGCCGCGACCCAGCACGATGATCAGCAAACCGGTGGCGTTGGGATCCAGCGTGCCGCAATGTCCGACCTTCTTGATGCCGAATCGGCGGCGGATGACGTCCACCACGTCGTGCGAGGTCGGCCCGGCCGGTTTATCGACGAGCAGGGCGCCGTCCAGCGAGGAGAATTCTTGCATGAGAGGTCAACCGGCGGAACGGAGCGCCTGTTTGATGGCGGCGATGACCCGGCGTTGCACGGAAGCGGGTTTGCCGGGGATCCGGGCGCCGGCCGCGGCCTGATGGCCTCCGCCGCCGAACCGAGCGGCGATCTCGTTGACGCTCACTTTATCACTCTTGGATCGCAGGCTGATCCGGGTCAACTCGGGCTCCAGTTCTTCAAAAACGCACGCCACCACCACCGGCGCGATCGCCCGGACGTGGTCGATCAGGCCCTCGGTATCATCGCCTTTGCAGCCCGCGCGGGCGAAATCCGACTGCTTGAGCCAGAAATAGGCGATCTGGTCCTGGTGGGTCAGCCGAAAATGGCTGTAGATGTGCTTGAGCAGGCGGACGCGGGAAAGCGGATACGACTGATACACCTCATCGCAGATTTTTGCCAGATCGGCCCCCCGGGTGACCAGTTCCGCTCCGGCATGGAATGTCCCCGGCCGCGTGGTCGGATACTGAAAAGAGCCGGTGTCGGTGGAGATGGCGGTGAAGAGGCAATTGGCGATCGGCCGGGTGATGGGCCACTTCGCAATTTTCAACAGCCGGAAAATGAGTTCGCCGGTCGAGGGTTCGCGCGCCGAAACCCAGTTCAAGTCCCCGTATCGCGTGTTGCTGGTGTGATGGTCGATGTTGATGAGCAGTTTGCGCTGGGCAACACAGGCGCCGACCTTGCCCAATCGCTCGAGACTCGCTGCGTCCGTCGCGATGACACAGTCGAAATGCCCGCCGCGACGGGGCTTCTGAAACAGGCCATCCGGATCCAGAAAGGCGTATTTCTCGGGCATCGGATCCTCGTTCCAGCAGACCACCTTCTTCCCCCCAGCCTTCAGCGCGAGCGTCAGCCCCAGTTGCGAACCGGCGCAATCGCCGTCGGGCCGGATGTGGCCGACGACGCAAAAGGTCCGGCTCTGGCGGATGGCTTCGAGAATGCGATCGATGATCTTCGGATAGCTTTTCATTCAGCCGCCGGTCCGGCGGATTTGTCGAGTTCTTCAATGATGGTGAGGACCCGGTTGCCGCGCACGACGGAATCGTCGAGCACGAAGCGCAGGGCGGGAGTGTATTTCAAAACGATGGAGCGGCCCACCAGCCCCTGAATGCGTTTCCGGTGCCGGTTCAGCATCTGGAATCCCCGTTTCTGCTGGTCGGCATTGCCCAGGATGCTGATAAAGACGAGGGCGGATTTCAGATCCCCGGACACATCCACGTCATTGACGGTGATGAGGCCGGCCTCGCCGACGGAGATCTCGCGCCGGATGGTTTCGCCGATCGCGCGCCTCAAGAGTTCGCGCACGCGCTGGAGTCGCAGAGAAGGCATTTGTCAAAAAACGTTACATCGTTACAACGCTGCATCGCCGGGCCGTATCAGCGTGGCACCGGTTCAAGCCCGTGACGATTCAACTCCATCACAATTTCTGCGCGATTTTTTCCACCGAATAACATTCGATCGCATCGCCGATCTGGAAATCGGTGAACCCCTCGATGCGGATGCCGCATTCCATGCCGGCGCGGACCTCGGTGACTTCGTCCTGGAACCGGCGCAGCGACTGCGTGAGGCCTTCGTAGATCACTTCCTTGCGACGGCGCACGCGGACCTTGCCCTTGGCGATGCGTCCGGAGGAGACGACGCAACCGGCCACCGGCGCGCCTTTGGACAATTGGAAGACCTTGCGGACCTCGGCGGAGCCAATGATGGCTTCCTTGAGGAGGGGCTCGATCAACCCGGCCATGCCCTCCTTCACCTCGTCGATCAATTCATAGATGATCGCATACAGCTTGATCTGCACGCCTTCGTGCTTGGCCTTGTCCGCCACGCCGCTGTCCACCCGCGTGTGGAAGCCGAGGATGATGGCGCTGGAGGCGGAGGCCAGGGCGACATCGGACTCGGTGATCGTTCCCACGGCGCTGTGGATGATTTCCAGCGAGACTTTTTCGGAGTCGATTTTTTTCAAGGCCTCGACGATGGCTTCCACGGAGCCCTGCGTGTCGGCCTTGACCACCACTTTGAGCACCTTGCTCTGCTGCGATTCCATGGTGGCGAACAGGTTTTCGAGGGTGACCTTCGCGCGGGCGGCTTCCTGGCCCTGGGCCTTGGCTTCCTGCGCCCGCTGGTCGGCCAGCTCCCGCGCCGCCTTCTCGTCCTGCACCACGCTGAATTCCAGGCCCGCCTCCGGCACGCCGTTCAGACCCAGCACCTTCACCGCCACCGACGGGAGGGCCTCTTTCAACCGCTTGTCCTCCTCGTTGATGAGCGCGCGGACGCGGCCATAAAACTGGCCGCAAATAATGACGTCCCCCACGCGCAATGTCCCTTTGCGCACCAGCACCGTCGCCGTCGGCCCGCCCGGCTGCAAACCGGATTCGATCACGTTCCCCTTGGCGGGACGGTTGGGGTTGGCCTTGAGCTCGAGCAGGTCGGCCTGGAGCAAAATCATCTCGATGAGCTTGTCCACCCCCTGCTTGGTCAAGGCGGAAACATCCACGTAAATGGTATCGCCACCCCAATCGTCCGGCACGAGCCCCTTGTCCTGGAGCTGTTGCCGCACCTTGAGCGGGTTCGCGTTCGGGTGATCCACCTTGTTCACGGCCACCAGGATGGGAACCCTGGCCGCCTTCGCGTGGTTCAACGCTTCGAGGGTCTGAGGCATGACGCCGTCATTCGCCGCCACCACGAGAACGACAATGTCGGTCACGTTGGCGCCGCGGGCGCGCATCGAGCTGAAGGCCGCGTGGCCGGGCGTGTCGAGAAACGTCACCTGCGCCAGCTCGGTCTTGCGCTCGGGATGCGGGAAGGAAATCGTGTAGGCGCCGATATGCTGCGTGATGCCGCCGGCTTCGCCCGCCGCAACGTTGGATTTGCGGATCACGTCCAGGAGCGTCGTTTTGCCGTGATCTACGTGGCCCATGATGGTCACGACCGGCGCCCTCGGCTGGAGATCTTCCGTCTTGTCCTCCTGGTCGAGCTCGAGCTTCTTGACCGGGGCGTGGACGATGCCGCCGCCGCGCTCGCGCTTTTCGACCTCGAAGCGATAGCCGTAATTCACGCAGATTCTCTGGGCGGTATCCTCGTCAATCGCCTGGTTGACGTTGGCGAAGACACCCATCTTCATCAAATCGCCGATGATGATGAAGGACTTTTGCTTCAGTTGCTCGGCAAGGTCGCGCACGATGATCGGCGGCTTGATGATGATGACCTGCGCATCGGCCGGAAGAACCACCTGGGGGGCCTGCGGCGCCACAACTTTTGCCGGCGCGGGACCCCTCTGCTGGGCCGGAAACCTCCCGCCCCCGGAGCCCGCAGGCGAGTACGGGCTGCGAACACTGCGAATATCACCCCGCTTGGAAAACTCCGTCCTGCCCGGGTCCGGTTTGCGCGTCGGCGTGGAGGGCAACCTGGAGCCGGATGCTTTTTCGCCGGTTTTGGGAGCCGGCTTCTGCGGCAGTTGGATGAAACCCACCTTTTCTCCGAGCTTCGGCTCCGGAGGCGGCGGGGGGGCCTTGGGAACCGGCGGTGGCGGCGCCGCGGCAGACGGTTCGACGACGGACGCTCCCGCAACTGCGGCGGCCTCGGCCTCCCTGGGCTCGGCCTCGACGGAAATTGTCTCCGGAGGGTTCGTGCCGGCGGCGGTCACCATATCCGGCATTGCCGGCTTCGGCTCCGCCACAGACACAACGACAATCGGCCCGTCCGGAGGCACCACCGGAGCAGCGATGGCGGCGGCGGGCGGGCGGGGAACGTTGAGATTCGGATGTTCCTTGCGGATCTGCTCTTCGAGGTATTCAGCGGTGATCTTGTCGAGCGAACTCGAGGCCACCCGCGCGGCGGCAATGCCCAATTCCTTCGCCTTGGCGAGAACTTCCTTGTTCTCCAAGCCGAGCCTTTTCGAAATGTCGTAAATACGAACGGGCATAATTCTCTGTCAATGCGGGCCTATATTGCCTGTTGGCCTTCATAGGTTCAACCTAACTTTACCGCGCCTGCCGGGGCCAGCCGCATAATCACCCGGAAATCGGCGTTTCACCCACCTTCAGCGTCCGCCGGGCCGTCTCGGCGCGCACGGATTCCATGATGGCCGCAGCCTGATCGCCAATCTGCGGTATCCCCGCCAGATCGCTTTCGTCCGCCTGCACCAGATCCTCCAGCCGGGTCAGGCCGTGACGGACCAGAACATCCGCCTGTTCGCGGGTGATTCCCGGAATCGCGGCCAGCAACTGGACCGCTTCGGCCACCTTTTCCTCGAACCCCTTGGTGACGACCACTTCAGGCTCGATGTCCACCTGCCAACCCGTCAGCTTCGACGTCAGCCGGGCGTTTTGTCCGCGCTTGCCGATGGCCAGGGAAAGTTGGTCCTCGCTGGTGATGATCCTGACGCGGTGATTGGCCTCGTCCACTTCGAAGTTCTTCAATTTGGCCGGGGCGAGCGCGTTGGTGATGAAATTCCTGATGTTGGGATCCCAGCGGATGATATCCACTTTCTCGTTGTTCAGTTCGCGAACAATATTCTTGACCCGCTGGCCGCGAAGGCCGACGCACGCGCCGACCGGATCCACCTTTTCGTCGCGGGTCCAGACCGCCAGTTTGGTGCGGAACCCCGGTTCGCGAGCGATGCCTTTGATTTCGATGGTGCTGTCGTTGATCTCGGAAACTTCGAGCTGGAACAGTTTGATCACGAAACGCGGATCGGCGCGCGACAGGATGATCTCGGGCCCATGCGGGCCCTGTTCGATCGCCTTGACGTAGCAGCGGATCCGTTCGCCCACCTGGTATTCCTCGGTGGGAACCCGCTCCCGGTTCGGCAGCAGCGCCTCGTATTTGCCCAGATCCACGATCACATCGGACCGGTCAAACCGGCGCACGGTGCCGCTGATGATGTCGCCGACGCGGTCTTTGAACTCGGTGAAAATGAGCGCCTTCTCGGCCCGGCGGAGCTGCTGCATCAACGCCTGCTTGGCGTATTGGGCCGCAATGCGCCCGAACCCCGTCGGTGTAACCTCCACCTCAATCTCATCCCCTAACTGGGCGTCCGGCTTGATTCGCCTTCCATCGAATACGGAAATCTGGTCGTGCTTGGAAATGACTTTGTCCGAAACCACGAGCTTGGCATAAGCCCGGATGTCGCCCGTCTTCGGCTCGATGGCGACGCGCATCTCGCGGGCCGGACCAACCGCTTTTTTGGCGGCCGACAGCAGCGCTTCCTGTACAGCCGAGGTCAGGACATCACGGCTGATGCCCTTTTCCTTCTCCCAGTATTCCAAGACTGCTAAAAAGTCTGCGTTCATACAATTCCCGCCGCGACAACCCCATTAGGGGAATAAAAAAGTCGGCAAGTTTGAATCTTCCGACTTTGGCGCGCTGGCGAACCAGCAATTCTTTACCGTTCAGGTCAAGGACAACGATAAGTTTTCAGACGAAACCAGTCAAGCCGCAATTCCTCCCGCAGATGGACCCGGCGCATCTGAACACTGCCCCCGACGCGCGGCCTTCAGGCCGCTTCAGTGTCCGAACGGGCAGAGACGAAACGATTGCCCTGTGGGCTTCCGAACGATGAAGCGTAAACGCTGCGCTCCGGCCTGTTTCCAGTCGGGGGCAGTGTCAAGATGCGTACGGATGGATCCCGTCAGACCCGGGAGTTCAATCGACAACCTCCCTATTTTCAATGATTTGGAACCGTAGTACCGGCGCGTGAAACTGCCGGTCCGCGCGCCTGTGCCGGCGGAGTCAGAAGCCGCGGAATTCAGCCCCGAGGGAAAGCTTTTGCATTTCAGATGGGCTCGTTCCATTCTTTCTCCATGACACAACCGCTGGCTCTCGTCGTTTATGAAAAGCTGCTGCCCGGATCCCAATTGGTGAACCGGTTGCAGGATTTAAAGTACCGGGTGCGCCCGGTGACGGACGCCAGCCTGTTGGTGGCCTGCGCGCGGCAGGAGAAGCCGATGATCGTGCTGGCAGACGTCGTCTCCAGTTCCCAGGACGTTTGCGGCGCCGTCGCGCGACTGAAGCAGGATCCCCAAACCCGGCACATTCCGGTCATCGCCATCGCTCCCGAACACGCGGAAGAAACCCAGGAGGAGGCCCGCAAGGCTGGGGCGACGCTGGTGGTCAGCGACGCGGCCGTCCTCAACCACCTCCCGCAGTTCCTCGATCAGGCCCTCCAGGTCGAGTGACGGCGGGGTCCGGCGGCGGCGCGCTGCGGCATTCGAGCGCGCCGGTTATTGTGCATAACAAACACTTGACCGCATCGAATCGAACTTCTATTGTCGCCGCGGATTGAGGCGAACGCGGTGGCAGGATGGTGTGCCAGTCCTTCAAGGCTGGCGGGCAGTTGTATCGCCCCTCTTTGCACTTCGCGCTTCAATATTTCAGGAGAGTATATGGCCAGTGGCAAAGTAAAATGGTTCGACAACAAACGAGGGTTTGGCTTTATCGCTCAGGATTCAGGCCAAGATGTCTTCGTCCATCACTCCTCGATTCTCGGGCAGGGTTTCAAAACCCTCAACGAGGGAGATGAAGTCGTGTTCGACGTCATCCCGGGAGACAAGGGGCTCAAAGCTCAGAACGTCCAGCGCGCACGCTCTTCCTGATCGCGGCACCCCTGTTCTCGTTTTCAGGGTCGCGCCACGCTTTTTTTGATTCGCGCTTCCGGAATGCGCAGGGTAGTCTCCACACATGCCGGCCCCGTCTCTGCATGGCATCGAGCCCCGGAACCTTTACATCCACGTGCCGTTCTGCGCCCGGAAATGCGCCTATTGCGCGTTCTATTCCGAGGCCTCCGGCATCGAGTTGATGGACCGCTACGCTTCGGCACTGGTTCGGGAATTGGAACTGGTCGCGCCGGACCTCCGCCCCCGGACGGTGTTCTTCGGCGGTGGCACCCCTTCCCTGCTGACCCTGCGCCAGTGGGAGCTGATCCTCCGCGCGATGGATCGATTGAACCTGCTCGGCGCCGCCGAATGGACGGTGGAATGCAACCCCGCCACCGTGTCGCTCGACAAGGCAAAACTGCTCTTCGAATATGGCGTGAACCGGATTTCCATGGGGGTGCAATCCCTCGATGAGGCGTTGCTCGACCGCCTCGGCCGCATCCACAGCCGCACGAGCGTTTTCAAATCGTTCGACCTTCTTCGGCAGGCGGGATTTGACAACCTCAATCTCGATCTTATGTTCGCCATCCCCGGCCAGACGATGGAAATATGGCAGGCAACACTCGACGAGGCCCTGGCAATGGAGAGCGAGCATCTTTCGTCCTACGAGATCATTTACGAAGAAGACACGCCGCTCTATGCGCAACTGCAATCCGGCGAAGTTGACGAGGACGAAGACCTGGCGTGCGATATGTATGAAGAACTCGTGTCACGCGCCACGACCGCGGGATTCAGTCAATATGAAGTGTCGAACTTCGCGCGGGATCGAAGCGGCGCGGCGGGAGAACATCCAGCACCCAAAGAAGTGAAATGCCATGCCCGCGGGTTGCCTTTTCAATCCTCCAATGCGCCAGCACTCCAACACTCCATTCCCGCCCTCGCCTGCCAGCACAATGTCAATTACTGGCGCGGTGGATCCTTTTACGGACTGGGGCCGAGCGCCACGACATACGTGCGCGGCGTGCGGACCAAGAACTGGTCGAACACGCAACTCTATTGCGAGCAGCTCGAGAAAGGGAAGCGCCCCATTGAGTCCACGGAGGAACTGTCGCCGCTGGCACGGTCAGGCGAAACCGCCGCATTCGGCTTGCGCCTGCTTGCGGGCTGGCCGTTTGAAGAATTCCGCGACCTCACCGGTTTCGACCTGCGCGATGAATGGTCCGGTGAGATGCAGCAGTTGGTTGATCGTGGCTGGGGACGAATCGCGCCGGACCGGTTTCAACTGACGCGGCCGGGGTTGCGTTTTGCCGATGCAGCGGCGGAAATGTTCCTTTGTTGAAGCCTGGTCGTACGCTTTGGCGGTTCTTGCGTCGGGAGTTTAGCCCGAGGGTCGTTCCGCTCGCACCACGAGTTTCTGCCAGCCAACGACACCGGTTGCAATGGCAATGCCTGCGCATACCAGATAAGGCAGGCTGGGATGGGCTTGGAAGAATATTCCCGCGAACATCGGTCCCGCGATGCGTGCCAGACTGCCGGCGCTTTGGGCAATCCCAATGGTCGCACCTTGCTCGCTCGCGGGGGCCAGCATGGATAGCAACCCGAAAAGCGGAGGGCGCGTCAGACCCGTCCCAATGGCCAGCAAAGCCAGTACGCCCAACAGCGCCCACCACGCGCCACCGCCGTCGCTGAACAGCAATTTCCACGACAGTTCGCCGGTTTGATGGATATCACCATGAACCATGGGCACCAGCGCCAGGCTCAGGCCGGTCAAAAACAAGCTGCCCACAATCAGTTTCCGTTCGCCCAGGCTTTTCACCAGCCGCCCAATGGGGCCGCCTTGAACGAAGGCACCCACGATTCCCGAATACATGAAGAGCGTGCCCGCGATCCGTTGGGCGATTTTCATGTCATCCTCCTTGAGCAAATCCAGGCCGAAGTTCCGCGAGATGATCAGGCCAAGTGTCAATTCAAAGCAGGTAAAGCAAAACGTGGCCAGGAAGAAGATCGTTACCAGCAGGCCAATGGTGGGTTGCTGCATCGTATGCTGCCATTGGGCAAAACGCGCGCGCCTGGGGACGTGTTCCGCGGACGGAGTCCAGCTTTCCGACAGGATGAAGAAGGCCATGCACAAATCCACCGCGCACAGCGCGCTGGCCACCCATCCCGGCCCGCCGCTTCCAAACCAGTCGGCGCTCCGGCTGCCAATCCATGGGCCGAAAATGAAGCCCAGTCCGAAGGCCATGCCGATCAGACCCATTCGTTTTGACCGTTGTTCCGGCGGCGTGATATCGGCAATATACGCCTGCGCCACCGTGATATTTGCGCCGCAGATGCCCGCGAACACCCGTGATGCGATGATCATCCAAAGTGCGGTTGCCCCTTCAAAACGGGTGGCCAGCGCAAACCAGGCATAAGCCACCACCGAGCCGCCAATGCTGACGAGCAGCACCGGACGGCGTCCCAGGCGGTCCGACAACTGGCCCCACCATGGAGCAAAAAGAAACTGCATGGCCGAGAAGGACGCCATGAGCAAACCCAGTTCAACACCGTTCGCGTGATAGCTCTTCGCATAAAGCGGCATTTGCGGCAGGACAATGCCAAAGCCGACCAGGTCAATGAAAACGGTCAGAAAAACAACGAAGACGGAGGGGCGCCTCTTCATGAGACAAAGACCGGAAGCAATAAAGCGCGCGCGAATTGGAATGCGAATGACATCGCCAGAGTCTATTTGCGAATGCTGCTGAGTCAAGTGGAGGGGCGGACGCGCCCGGTGTGACGGAAGCAGAAGGCCAGAACCGCGCCTGCAGGGGCAGCATCAGACGCCGCGGGCAACCGACTTGACACCATCACCGGAACGCCGGATTCATCCACGCGCGCGGTTTGTCCGCCTGCCGGATAAATCCCACCCGAAAGCCTCTTCCCGGTGAAATCGGCCGGATTCCCTCCCGGTATTTTCTCCATTCAATAAGATTGCGCAGGCTTGGGCATTTGATACAAACTGGTTGCGTGCTTGAGAACTGGAAATCTGGGTTGGCGCGAAGCGCCGGGCAGTTCCAACCGATTACCTGAACTGGAGCGACATGGTCCAATCGAAACAACAAAAACAGGATCCCACAAAAGGCAAAACGCGCATTTTACTCGTGGATGACCATGCGGTCGTCCGCTTCGGCATCGCGCAACTGATCAACCGCCAGAGCGACATGGTCGTGTGCGGCGAGGAGGAGGACGCCTCGCGCGCGATGAGCGCCATTGCCACGCTCAAACCCGACCTGGTCATTGCCGACATTTCCCTCAAAGACAGCAGCGGGCTGGAATTGATGCGAAACATCAAGGCCCAGTATCCGGGAATCTCCGTATTGGTGGTCAGTATTCATGACGAATCCGTGTACGCAGAAATCGCCTTCCGCGCCGGCGCCCTGGGGTATCTGATGAAGCAGGAGGCGCTGGAGAAAATACTGACCGCCATCCGTCGGGTCCTGACCGGAGCCATTTACGTGAGCGATACCCTCGCCGCCAAAATGCTGCAGCAGCAGGTTCGCGGGCAGGGTCAAATGAATGAATCTCCCGTCAAATGTCTGAGCGATCGCGAGCTGGAGGTTTTTCAAATGATCGGGCAATGGAAAAAGACGCGGGAGATTGCCGAGGAATTGCACCTCAGCGTGAAGACGATTGAATATTATCGCGAGCAAATCAAGCGGAAGCTCAATTTGCGAAGCGCAGCCGAGCTCACCCAGCACGCCACCGCCTGGGTTCAACGGGAAATTCCCACCTGATCCGCCCCGTTGCCACCCGGCACTTTGGAAATGATTCTGATTTAAACTTTTTAAAACCCGGGGGATTCCCGGGGACGCTGTTCCGAGCTTCCACCGGGGGTTTGAATATACTCCGCCCTGATTGTCCTCCGCCGGGGTTGGCCTACCATGAACCTTGTTGATGAAGACTGAACCGGTAAACCGTCACCCTCTGCGCGCGACTGTGCTCGGGGTGCTCGCTCTGGTCGCAAGCCAAACCGCCTTTGCATGGCCGGACCTCGCGGTCATGAAGACCGCCCCTGCCTTCGCCTCGGTCAATGATCTCATCACTTACACCCTCGTCTATACGAACCAGGGAGCCATCACAGCCACAGGAGTCACGCTCACCGACGTGCTTCCACCCCAGCTATCTCCGAACACGAACAGCCTCGGCAGCGGTTCCCTGAGCGGTAACACCATCACCTGGAGCCTTGGTTCGATTACCATCAAAAAGGGCGGCACGATTACCTTCCAGGCACGGGTCAACCCCAGCGCTCCCGCGAGCGGGTCCGTCACCAACCTGGCCCGGATCCAGTCCACAAACGCCGACGAGAACACAAATAATAACAGCTCGATGGCGATCACGCGGATCGTTTCGATTTCTCCATTGACCAACCAGACCGCTTGCGTCGGAGGCTGCGCCGTTTTCTGCACGTCGGTCATCGGTGGAACATCGCCAAACTGCTATTCCTACACGTTCCAATGGTACAAGGGCTCCGGCTTGCTCGCCGGAAAAACCGGCACCAGTCTCGTCCTGACCAACCTCAGCTTGAATGACGCGGGGACTTATACCGTGGTCGCCACCGGATCCTACGGAGGCCATCTGACCAACAGCGCGACGCTCACG
>PLQC01000136.1 GCA_003159675.1 Limisphaerales bacterium | reverse complement strand
GCGGATTACAGAAAGAAGAGTTTATCCGCGAATGACGCAAATGGGCGCGAATTTCTCTGCTCTCCCGTCCAACGGGATCCACAGCAATTCAAACTGAGTCACTACCCAGCCTTCGGATGCGTTGACTCCGAGGGCGCAGCCGCTATATTGGGCGGCCTTTGCTATGAATAAGAAACCGCATGTGGCCGTCGTCGGCGCCACGGGGGCCGTAGGCCTCGAAATGATCAAAACCCTGGAGAAACGCAACTTCCCGGTGTCGAAGCTGACGTTGCTCGCCTCCGCGCGTTCCGTGAGGAAAAAGCTTAAATTTCGTGGCGAAGATGTCACGGTTGAGGAGTTGACGAAGGATTCATTTGGCGGCATCGACATCGCGCTGTTCAGCGCGGGCGGCGGCATTTCCAAGGAATTTGCGCCGATTGCGGCCAGGGCCGGTTGTGTGGTCGTGGACAACTCGAGCGCGTTCCGCATGGACGAGGCGGTGCCGTTGGTGGTTCCGGAGATCAACGCGTCGGACGTGAAATCGCACAAAGGGATCATCGCAAATCCGAACTGCACCACAGCGATCACGCTGATGGCGCTGTATCCGCTTCACAGGGCATTCAGTTGCAAACGCATTTTTGCGTCCAGCTACCAGGCGGTTTCCGGCACCGGCGCGAAAGCGATCGAGGAGTTGAAACGCCAGGTGGACCAACTCGTGCATGGCCAGCCGGCGACGCGAGAAGTGTATCCGCACCAGATCGCGTTCAATGTGCTGCCGCACATAGACTCATTTCTCCCGACCGGTTACACGAAGGAAGAAATGAAGATGGAAAATGAAGGGCGCAAAATCATGCACCACCCTGCGTTCCGCGCGAGCGTCACGTGCGTGCGGGTCCCCGTGTATCGCGCGCATTCGGTGGCCGTGAGCGCGGAGTTTGACAAACCGGTCACCGTCGAAGCCGCGCGCGAGGTGCTGAAGAAGGCCCCGGGACTGGATCTGGTGGACGATCCTGCGAAGAACGAGTATCCACTCCCGCTTTACCAGACGGGCCAGTACAATTGCGCGGTCGGGCGGCTCCGAAAGGACTGCGCGATGGACAACGGCTTGTGCTTTTGGGTTTCCGGCGACCAACTCCTCAAAGGCGCGGCGCTCAACGCGGTGCAGATCGCGGAGGAATTGCTCAAGCAAGCGTAGCCGCGCTTGTGAAAGCGCGGAGGCTTTCGTTGGAGAACTGGATCCGCACTCTCACGAGCGCGGCTACAATTTCTTAGGGCTTCGCCACTTCGCGGGTGAAGGCGCTCACGGTTTTGATCTTGGCCCCCTTGGCGGCATCCATGACTTTGATGATCTGTCCGAAAGGGGCGTTCTTGTCCGCGCTGATGGCCAGTTTCAACTTCGCATCCTTCTGGGCGCGCGCGAGCAGTTCGTCCTTGAGCCGCATATCGGTGACCGGCAGCGCGTCGGGTCCCAACCGCAGATTGCCCTTGGCGTCGATGCTCACCACGAGGGGCGCGTTTTCGTTGGCGCCGGATTTCTGCGCCTGATTGGACTCCGGCAATGCCAGCCGGAGCGCCGGCTGCTGTCGGAACGTGGTGGTCACCATCAGAAAAATCAGGAGCACGATCAGGACGTCGATCAGCGCCACGATGATGACGCCGGGGGTCTGCTTGCGTTTGCGGATGAAGAAGCGCACGGGCTAGAACAGGGGCGAACATCCAACATCCAACATCCAACATCCAACTCCCAATGAGTATGGGCTTGCCAGGCAATTGGATGTTGGGCGTTCGATGTTGGATGTTGGATGTTTCTTCACGACGCGGCGCTTTCGGAGGCGACCTTTGGTTTGCTCACCATGGGCAGTCGCGCCGGGGAAGTCTGGGGCTGCTCCCGGTATTGCCGCCGGATGAATTCATCGCAGAGGGTTTCCATTTCCACCGCGAGCATCTCGACTTTCTTGCTGTAATAACTCCAGAAAATCAGGGACGGGATGGCGATCAACAGGCCGGCCAGCGTCGCCCGCAGGATCAGCGCGATGCCCTGGGCCAGCTTCGCCGCATCGGTCAGGCCGGCCTGGCCGACGTCGCCGAAGACGGACATCATGCCCACGATGGTCCCGACCAGACCGAGCAGCGGCGCGATGCCGACGATGATCTCGAGCACGACGAGGCCGCGATCGAGTCGGACGATCTCGTGGCGCGCGCGGGTCTGCAAGGCGTCGGCGTTGTCGTCCTGGGGCCAGGCCAGGTGATCGATGGCCTGCAGGAGGAGCCGGCTGAGCGGCGCATCGTACTGCTGGCAGACGCGTTTGAGCAGCGGCACGTCTTCCGGGGTCTGGCACGACTCGACCGTGGCCTCGATTTCCGGCGGCACGATCTTGTGCCAGCGCAAGGCCAGGCCGCGTTCCACAATGAATGCCACCCCGACAATCGAGGTTGCTATCAGCAATCCGTAAACAAATAGTTCCATGTCATTCCTGTATCCAGCCCGTCCATTTCAGCCAACGCGGCGCGATCCGTCAATTATAGTAAAAGGTAAAGGTGATGTCCCGATAGTCTTTGTCCACCATCAGCCGCATTTCGCGCGGCCATTTGTCGTATGGCGCGGGGTCGGACACGGCTTTTTGACACATCAAACTCAGTGATAGGCCCACGTTCTCGTCCAGGACCTTCATGTCGGTGATGTACCCGTTGTAATTCAAGCGAAATTCCACGACGACCTTGCCGCGCCGATAACCGTCGTAACTCATGCTGTCCAGCAAGTCGTACCAGCGGGACTGGACTGCCTCGATGAATTCGGCGTCATACTGGCCGAAGGGCGTGGCCTTCACATCGAAGCCCGGGTCGAGGCGGACCCGGCTCACGCCACCCTCCTGTTTCATTCTTTCGCCAACCAACTGATTGCGGTGCTGGCGCAGCATCGCCTCCTTGATCGTCCGCGGCCGCGATTCCTCGGCGGTGCCAGTGTCCGGTCGCAGACGCGCGTCCGGTTTGGCCATCACCAGATCGCCCGGGGGCGTGGGCGACGCGGGCTTGGACTGCTCGGCGGCCTGATCGCGCGCGGAAAAGACGGGCTGCAACTTGTCGAATTGCGAGCGATGGACGTCCTCGGTTTTCGCCATCTCCGTCTGGTTGCCCGTGATTTGGGGAATATCGGTGTCCTTGTCGGCGTTGGGATTGGCGGCCTCGGAATTCTTGTTGGAATAAAACCTGGCGTTTTTCGGCGCCACCGCCGTCGCCGCCTCGGGGTTGACATCGATAAAGACCAGCGGGGCTTCCTGGGGAACGGGAGGTTTGGCCTTCTCCCTGGGGGCGGATGCGAGGATTCTGGCCTTTTGCAGCCAGGCCGGCAAATGCATCGCCTGCCAGACATTGAGCTTTTTGCCGAGTTCGTAAGTTCCGAAACAGAGCAGGTGAATGGCCAGGGAAATGCCAAAAGCCCAGGCCAGCCTCGATAATTCGACCTGGTCCAGGCGCAACGATCCTTCATGGACCCGGCTTGGAGTCATTCGACTATAGCATGCCGCAGGGTTCGTGCCGGGGCAACTGTATAGGTAAAAACTACTTGAAGTTCAACGACTCGCGCTGAACCAGCGGGGAAGGTTGCTGAAGGCAAGGAATGAGGTAAAAAGTCCAGCCGTTCACTTCGCGCTCACCCCAGATTTTCGGCTGCTGCCCCTCATCCGGTGGGATTTTCAGGAACGGCAGAGCCCCGTTTGGCGTTCCCGGCGGCGCAGGAGTGGGAGTTTCCGGCAGTTGCCGCCATCGTTCCAGCCGTTCCGTGACCGATTCCAACCTGCTGGACCGCTCCTCGAGGGCTTTGACCCGCGCCCGCAATTCACCGACCTGCTTCCGCAGTTCGCCGACTTCACGGTCGACCGGGGTTTGGGCGTCCGGCCCGATTCCCGCCAGCGCCATCGTCAAGGCGCAAAGCGCCGCGGTGACGCTGATGAAAAGAAAACATGCTTTCATGGTCAATCTCCTTCCTTGGCCGTCTCTATGCAGTAGAAACCACGAAATACACCAAACATACGAACGGGGACAGGGGCAACGTGGTATTCTGTCAGACGGTAATTCTTCATTTTTCAGCGAGCTTGAGCAGTGCGATCGCAGACACCCAAACCGTCTGCCATTTCGTGTGTTTCATGGTTTTTCCTCTGCATGGATGCGGCTCAGGGTGCGTCCTCGACCTCAATTCTGATCTCCGCGCCGTTGCAGCGAATCTCCGGCACGTACATCGCCTGGCCGACGACCGGCAACGCATGGAATTGTCCCGGCGCTTCCGCGCGCAGGTCGTAGCGGATTTCCCAAACGCCTTCGGGCAGCTTATCGATGAACAGCGCCACTTTCCGATCGCGCAGTTCCTCATGCACCCGCCGACTGCGGCCGGTGTATTCCGTTTCCGACACCCGGTTTCCGGTTTCCGACCGGCGCGCAGCGGGCCGGGCCGCCGCGCGCGAATCCGTGGTGTTGCCGAATTTCCGCTGCACCGCTCCGCCCAGGAGTTCCTTCGCAAACAGCGACTCCCCGCTGCGGACCTCGACCGCTTCCAGGCCGGCCGGTTTCAAGTCCTCGAACAGGAGGTATTCGTAATTGTTCTTTGCCTCGATCGTCAGCACCGTTTCGACACGCTCGCCGCTCTTCACAGTATCGCCGTCCCGGAGCGGCAGCCTGTCATACACATAACCCTTGAGCAGCGTCGGGCGGCCGACCAGCTTGGAATATTCCCGCTTCACGAAGATCTCATTGCTCGCGGGCGCGATGGGTTCTTCGGTGCTGAAGAATTTCGCTTCGACGGAAAAATAGAGCGCAGGACCACGCTCCGTGATGGGGCGAGGCTCCTGACGAACCGCGTCCTCACCGGCTCGCGGGGATGCTCGCTCCACCGACGCTCGCCCCACCGATTTGAGGTGAATCCGGATCTCGTTGTCGTCCCGGATCAGCTTCGGATCGATCGCGAACCGGCTGGGCGCGTCAAAAACATCCGCCCCGGAGATTTTCTTCTTCGCGATGGAAACGCCGTTGACGATCACTTCGAATTCCGCGTCGGTCTTCAACTCCCCGCTCGCGCGCAGGTAATCGTTCAAGGCCAGCACGACGATGGCGGTGTCGCGCGTGTTGTTCCACTGGGCGCCGCGTCGGTTTTTGATGAGCCAGTTCGTCACCGGCTCGATCAGCTTGTTCTGCGGATCCACCGCCAGCAGCGCGCGCAACGCGAAGGCCGTCGCTTCCACACCGCCTTCGGACCAGCGTCCATAAATGCCATCTTCGCCCCAGTGCGCCGTTCCGATGACTGGATGTTGATTGTTGAATGTTGAATGTTGAATGTTCCCTCCATCGATAAGCACAGACGCGTCGGGTCTGTCATCGCGTTTCACGCCGTTTTCCAGGTTTTCGACCAGGATTCTGGCTTCGTTGGTCTTGCCAAGGTACTGCGCGCTCAAGGCGAGCAGGGCGCGGGTGTAGGCGTTCAGCTCGCCCCGTCTGGCCCAGAGGTTTTCAAATGCCCTGTTTTCAAACTTGCTGACGTTCACGCCATGGCTGTGCGCCATCAGCGCGTGCAGCATCCAGGCCTGCATGTCGGGATCTTGTTCCTCCTCGACCAGCGACCTGTCCAGGAATGACACCGCGCGATTGATGGCGCCGTGCTTCACCGATACGTCCGCGCTCCGCGCCAGTTCCAATCCCCAAACCACGTACGCCGTCATCCAAGGGTCGCTCTCGCCTTCCTTCCACCACCCCCAGCCTCCGTCGGCATGTTGAAAATCATACAACCGCTCCAGTCCTGCCTTTTCAATTGCGTCCAACTCTTGAAGGTCCTTCTTCCCCTTCGGATGCGTGGCTGCGGCGCCCGCCGGTTCGATGCCGCCGAACACCCGGCCCATGACGTCCTCCGGCTTGAGGCCGAGATCCCGCAGCGTCTTGGCCGTGATGGCGGCGGGCAGGAAGCGGCTCATGGTCTGTTCCGTGCAGCCATAAGGGTAGTCGATCAGATACGGCAGCGCGTCGAGCATCGTCACCGCCATGCTCGGCGTGATTTGCACGGTCAACGTGGTGGAGCCCGGTTTGCGGTCCTTCGGCAACTCGAGCTTGACGGTGATGTCATTGCCTCCGTCTTCGCCTTGCTTCGACGCGACAAGGCGTGTTTTGCCGGATTTGGCGATGAACTTCTCGATGCCATGTTCATAGGCGACGAAGGTTTTCGCCATCGCATCGGCGTGTTCATTGCCCCGGCCGGTGACTTTCAAGCTCACGTCGCCCGGAGATTTGACTTCGACCGTCCAATCCGCGCGCGCCTCGCTGTTGGCGGGGATTCGAAGGAGCACCGGTTCCCAGCTTGCCGGTTGCGCGGCGTTCCGCAGCGCGGATACCGGCACCAGGATGCCGCCGGAACCCTCAGCCAACGATCCCGCCGCCACGTTGGTGACGTCCAGCGCCACCTTTACGTCTGCCGGCGCCTCGGTGTTGTTGTTCACCACCGCTGAAATCGTGACCCGATCGCCGACGACGAAGAAGCGCGGCGCTTCCAGGCGGACGATCAGCGGTTGTTTCGTGCGCACGGTCGCGTCGGCGATCCCGAATTGGTTGCCTTCAGTCACCGCGCGCACGGTCGCCTTCCAACTCGTGAGCGATTCCGGATACTTCACCTTCACCACAGCGCTGCCTTCCTTGTCCGTGATGACATCCGGCTGCCAGAACACGGTGGAACGAAAATCGGATCGAACCTGGATCGCGGGTTCCTGACCCGGTGGTTTTTCCATCCCTTCCGCGTTCGATTTGTCGAGATTGCCGGCGAGCTCGGCGGGTGGCGCAGCAGCCATGGGCGCGCCGTGCAGGGCGGAAAACCCTCCGCCGGCTTTCCCCGCCACCACACTGTCCGCGAACATTCCACCGCCAAAACCCCCTATTCCACTCACTGCCCCATTCCGCGCGAGTGCAACTCTTTGCGAAAGCTCCACCGGCCCCCGTATGTCTTTCTCCACAAGCTCCGCGTCCCGCTCGTCCATCAACTGGTCCTTCTCACCTTGAACCAGCTTGGCATAATTCCTCTGGTTCATCGTGCTTTGGGTCTGGACTTGCTGAACGCGCTTCGCGCCGAAGTAAAACTGCCGCGGATCCCCGGCGTAATCATTTTGGATGTAGTAAACCGATTCGTCCACCAGCCCCAATGCCACTTCAGCCGAAACGGGCCTGCCTGCGTCGTCCTTTGTCGTGATAAGGAGTGTGCCGTCGTCGCGCGGCTGGTATTGCGCGCGGTCGGGCTTGACATCGACCGTGAGAAAGTTCCTCGTGGGCGGCACGACGATCTGTTTTGTATCGGTGAAAATCTGGCGGTCACTCACGAGCGCGGCGCTGAGAAAGACATTCGGCACATGCTTTTCCTCCACGGGCAATTCCAGCAGCTTCACGGTGCCTTCCATGTGAACGAGCTGGTAACTGTAAAGGTCCTCACCCTCGACGCTGAACAGCACGTAGCGGCCGCTCGCGGGCGCCACCAGCATCACCGGCGCCTTCTGCCCGACCCGGAAGGTGTCTTTGTCGGCGATGATTTCGACCGCACCCTGGCGATAGCCGAGTTCGGTTGTCGCATTGTTGGCAACCCACACGGTCGTCTCGGCTTGGATTGGATTGGCGATTGGCGATTGGCGATTGGCGATTCCATCTTCGCTCGTCCACGCCACACGGTAGTAGCCCTCGCGTTCTGGTGTGAAGTTCAACTCCGCTTCCCCATTGGTGTCGGTCTTGAGCGTCCGCGTCAGAATGTCGTCGTGCTCGTAATCCTGGAATTTCAGGCGCCAGTCCTTCTGGTCGGATCGCGCGGGCGACGGCGGCCAGATTGAGTTTTGCGCTTGCAGCCGATTCAGTTCCGCGCCTTTCACTTCATGGCCGTCCGGCGCGACCCAGATTTCGAACCAGTAATCCCGCGTGACTTTGACCGTGCCCTCGGCCCGCACCGGCTGCTCGTTCGCATCCAGCGCCTTGAAGTTCACCTCGACCCGGTCCTGCGGGCGATAGAGATTGTGTCCGGGCTGCGGGTAAACGAAGTACGGCTGCCGCGTCACGCGCACCGTGCCGCTGCCGCTGATTTCGCGCCGGCTGGCGTCCGTCACTCGCGCCTCGATGGAATACTCGAAATCCTGATTCCCGTTGGCGGGAGTGTCGAACGTCAGCGTGGCTCTCCCGGTGGCATCGGTCTTGAGCACCTCCCGTTTGATGACCTGGTCGCCGCCATACCAACGGCCCCCGAGGCCCAATGGAGAATTCCCATTGTCCATGTCCTCGTAAAGCCAGGGGAACGGGCGCGGCTCGTGCCACCGTTGCCAGTAAGGATGCTGATGAACCAGGACCTCGACGTTCGCATCCGGAACCGGCCCGCCGAAGTAATAATCGGCCTGGATCGTGACTTCGACGTTGTCGCCGGGCCGGAAGGTTTTTTTGCGGGGGGCGGTCACAGGCGAACTCCCCGGGCCGCCTTCGTCCGGCGTGTTCACCGTCACCTTGAATTCAGGCAGCTTGTATTCTTCGAGGCGAAACAGGGTGGCGCTGCCGATTTCATTTTTCCGGCCCTCGTCCCAGAAGGCGATGCGGTATTCGCCCAGCGGCATCTGCGCGGTCAGATCAAGCGAGCCCCAGGCGCTGCCAAAGGCATTGAGCGCGACTTTGTCCGATTTCACCTTCGCGCCGCGCGGGTCGGTGATTTCAAATTCGACGACCTGGTCCGACGGCGTGGAATAGAGGGACCCGTCGTAGCGCCGGCCGATGAATTTCCAGTTCACGGTTTCGTTGGGCCGATATGCCGGACGGTCGGTGAACGCGTAGATTTTCCAGGGCTCGAAACCGCGGTCATACGCATAACTGTTTGCCAGGCTGAACGCCTGGCGGTCGCCGCTCACGGCGCTGGCAAAAATCTCGCGCTGGCGATTTCGGCGCTGTTCCAGATCCACCACGGCAATTCCATTGGTATCCGCCTTCTTTTCGACGGCGCGCGAATGCCAACGGTGATCGTCCCACCAGCTTTCCCAAACCGTGATTTCGGCGCCGGCCATCGGCGCGCCGTTGAGGGCGCTGCAGACATAGACCAGGGCCTGATGGCCCGAGGTTTTCAATACCACCGCCGCGTCGGTCACGAGGATCAATTCCCGGGCGCTCTTCCCGGCGCCGCGCGCTTCGAGAACATAGGCGCCCGGTTTCAGGCCGCCGTCGAGCCGGAGCGCTTCGTTGCCCGGCTGGTAATCGTCAGCACGTTCGGCAGGGGCGCGCTGCCGCGCGTCCTGGCCGAGCGGCAGCTCGGCCCTGCCCTTATCCCGATCGGGAGCGGAATGCGGGTCGAACGTCCAGGATTTGATTTTCTCGCGGCCGGTCAGGTCGATGGACGACAGCCATTCCCCGGCGTTTTCATGTTCGGCGGGCAGCTTCACGTCGTGATTCAGTTCCACCGGATACAGCGCCAGATCGATGAGGCCCACGTTGCGCCAGTTCAGGTGATATTGGATTTCCGAGCCGGGCAAAAAGATGTTGCCAACGTTCACGCTCAACTGCGGGTCGGTGATATTCCTGATTTGTTGTTGGGCGGCCTCCCAATAGCGCGTTTCGCCCTTTTGAAATTCGGTCGTCAGACGGCGGAACAATTCGAGCGCCTTCGCGTAGTCGGGTTCCGACCGCCAGCCGCCGTTCTCGAGCGGCACGACCCGGCCCTGGCCCGCCATCCACCCGGCATACTGGAAGAGCGCGCCGTCATACCAGTCGGTCTTCCTCCCCAGGTTGATCGCGGCCTCGAATTCCTGCGGCACGCGCGCGAGTTGCTCCCAGGCGCCGCCCTGCCCGCGGAGCGTCATCGCGATGAGGAAATGAGCGCGCGCGCGGTCGCCGTCCGTCTGCGCAATCTTCAACGCGTTGTCCAGAATCTCCAGCGGGACGTTGTTGCCCCAATAAGCATAGTCATATCGCCCGACACCAGGCGGACGGGTCATCCGCCATACGATCGAGAGATAACGCTGCCGCGCCCGTTCGATGTCGCGCGCGCCGGCCCACCAATCCAGGGCCTGCTGGTAGCGCGGCCACGCCTCGCCCCAATTCTGTTGATTGCGCCGCGTCCAGAAAAAGTCGCCCAGGGATTCCTGCACCTCGGCCCAGGTCCGGTCGTGGTCTTCTTCGCGCGCAACGTCGCGGACAAGGATTTCGAGCTGATGCCGGGCCTCGTCGAGTGACGTGGTATCGGCGGTTTCCGTGGCGGACTGGGAGCGCCATTGAGTGTCGGCGAGCCGGAATTTGACCCAGCGCTGCGCGGCGGACGGAAGGTTGGTCGGATTTGCCGAGAGATAGAGTTCGTGCGCTTTGGCAAAAGAGCCGTCGGCATAAGACTTTTCCGCCTCCGCCTTGATCGCTTCGTAATCCGAAGGCGGGGCGGCAAAGGAGTTGAAGGCGAACCACAGACCCAGGGCAAAGAGCATTGGCGATTTCATAGTTACCTTCCCGTTAGACGGAGCGCCTTTAAAAATGCTCCCCGTTCAAGGACATGGCGAGGAGATTCCCGCCCGCAGAGGCAAGGCGGATTTAACCGGGGAATTTCGGAAGGTGGGGCGAGTTTCGGAAGGTGGGGCGAGCGTACTCGCGAGCCAAACCCGAATTTACTTCAGCCGCAAAGAGCCCAGAAGGCGCAAAGAGTGAAACCACAGATAGACTCAGATATCCGAATGCCAATTTCATGATTTCGCCCAACTTGATAACACAAACCCAACCGCCAGCCCGCGCGGCATTGACGAGCCGCGACGCTGCGTCCCTCGCCGTCGCGCAACAGTGGCTCGCTGATCCGCGCTTTGCGAACCTGGGGCCGGAGTTGCAGAATATAATCGTCCGGCTCCAGACTTTCGTCCAACAGGCCAACCAAGGGCCATGAGCGCAGCGGTGAACCAAGGTTGGTAAAGGTGCTTCGAAGACCCCTGTGGGTAGCGAAAATCCTTTAGCCGACCAAAGAGGTTGATTTTTCAACACTGCCAGTCAAGGTTTGCCGGTCATGTTCGACTTGTTTGCCACCATCCTACGAGTCCTGTTCTGCGGATTTCAATCTCGCCACCAACTTATGCTGGAAACTATGGCGCTTCCTGGCTCAAAACGTTCTTCTGTTTGCGATAATTCGTGACATTCGCGGATGCACGGTGTTCGAAACCGAAAGCCGAGGGGCGGTTTGAAAGGATTGTTGACGGTATGTCCATTCTGACATAGTGTTGTGTCGGGCATGAACGGGAAACCATTGCGCTGGCTGCATGGCGAGGTGAAGGCGCCGCCGATGAGCGTGGAAGCACGGCGGGAAATGGGAATGCTCCTGCGGGAATTGCAGGAAGACGAATTGCTTTTTCTGCCACACTCGCGCCCCATGCCGGACATTGGTATTCGTTGCCATGAACTGCGCGTGAATGACGAGAACAAGACATGGCGGCTGGTCTATCGGATAGACCAGGATGCCATCGTGATTCTGGATGTTTTTGAGAAGAAAACGAAGCGGACGCCGCAGCAGGTGATTGAGAACTGCCGACGGAGGCTGAAACTTTACGAGGCGAGCCGGTCATGAAGAAACTGAAAAACGGATGGGTGGAAGGCTCGGCCAAGGAATTCCTCGGCCTGTCTGAGGCCGACGTGGAGTTCATCGAAACGCGGCGGGCATTAAGCCGTTTGCTGAGGGAAGTGCGCGAGAAACACCATTTGACACAGGTGCAAGTGGCCGCGCGCCTCCGAACCAGCCAGTCGCGCGTGGCCAAAATGGAAAAAGCTGACCCGACGGTGTCCGCCGATTTGTTGCTCCAATCGCTCTTTCGACTCGGCTTGAAACGCAAGCAACTGGCGGAAGCGATTTAGCCGTCGGCATTCACACGCCCTGGAATTTATTTTACCTTCTGAATTCTGCGTTTTGCCTTTCAACTTCCGGTATGGACAAACCCGGGGCCATCGGAGAATATCAAATGCAATCGATTCCATGCCTATGGACGAACAAAATCCAGGAGCCCCGCCGGTTGAATCAGCTCCGTTGCCCATGTCTTACAAGGATCGTTCGACGGGTCTGGTCGTCTTCGGCATTTTGACGATTTTGCTGGGCTGTCTGGCCGGGTTATTCGTCCCCTTGATGCTGTTCGGGCATGCTGCGTCTGCCAAAGCCACGGGTGCGCCGGCCCCCTTTTCGGCCATCCTGCCCGCCGTGCTCATGTACGGCATTTTGGCGGTGGCGTTGGTGTGGCTGGGAATTGGCTCCATCACGGCCCGACGCTGGGCAAGGGCGTTGTTGCTCATCTTTTCCTGGAGCTGGCTCATCATGGGACTGTTTGTTTTGCTTTTCATGGTGTTCTTGATACCGAAAATGCTGGCGAACTTGTCCTCCAGCGGATCTACCGACCATCCGGCGTTGCCTTCGGCAGCGATAGGTATGGTGATGGTCGTCATGGCGCTGATCTTCGGCGTCCTTTTCGTCATTGTGCCGGCGGTCTGGACGTTTTTCTATAACAGCCGGCATGTGAAGGCCACGTGTGAAACGCGCGACCCCGTAACGCGTTGGACCGATGCCTGTCCGTTGCCGGTGCTGGGCCTTTGTTCGTGGTTTGCGTTTTCCGTGCCGATGATGCTTCTCATGCCCATTGCGGGCCATGGTGTGATGCCATTTTTTGGAATTTTTCTCACGGGTGCGCCGGGCACGATGTTCTGTCTGGCTATCGCCGCCCTCTGGAGTTATGCCGCCTGGTCGTTGTATAAACTCGAGCAGCGGGGTTGGTGGCTGATCTTAATCGCTCTGTGTGTGTTCATGGCGTCCGGCCTCCTGACGTTTGCACAGCATGATATGACGGAAATGTACCGCCTGATGGGCTACCCCGAGACGCAAATCGAACAGATACAAAAGTCCGGCTTGCTCATTGGGAACCACATGATGTGGCTGATGGCGTTTTCCGCGTTGCCGTTCCTCGGCTATCTCCTCTTCATAAGAAAATTCCTCCGCCGCAAATCATAAAAGGCCACGCCATCCCGGCCCGCGATCTTGACACCGCGCGCGAACGGATGGGCGACTGGCGGGAACGATTCGAAACATGAAAACAAATTTCGACGTTTATCTGGAAGAGCAACTGAAGGACCCGGCCTTTGCCGGGCGTTTTGCCAGGGCGGGTGAAGCGTGGGACGTGGCGTTGAAGATTGCGGCGTTGCGTGAGAAGGCTGGCCTTTCCCAAAAAGACCTCGCCCGCAAACTCAAGACCTCCCAGCAACAGATCAGCCGCCTCGAATCTCCGTCGTATGAGGGCTATTCCTTGAGCATGTTGCGCCGCGTCGCCGAAGTTCTCGGCGCGACCGTTCGCGTCACCCTCGCGCCCAGGGGCGAAGCCGAACCCCTGATCCTGTCGGAAGCCAAAATCGCCTACAAAATCCGCAGGAAATCATGAACTCCGAAAAGGGGTCAACCCATAGGATGGGGTGGTAGAGAGAGAGACGAAGATGGCTTATGCATTGACCAGCCCATGCTATGGGTTGACCCCTTCGCAATGCTTCGGCGCCCTGGGCTATCGCGTCGGTTGCTGGGAAAAGCTTCTCGATGATGGTTTCGTTCGGGTAGAAGTTGAGGATGCCCCGACGGTGATGGCGTTTTCCGGCCCGCTGTATCTGGCCTGGCGCATCCTCGACGAGGCGCGCGGCGTGATATAGAATTGGCGGGAAACAGATGGACATGAACATCCGCGAAGTCATCAAGATCATCAACCAGATGCAAGCCGACGGCGTGATTGAACGCTATGCCGTGGGCGGCGCGGTGGGGGCGACTTTTTATCTGGAGCCCATCGCCACGCTGGACGTGGACATCTTTGTGGCGTTCAAGGCGGAGGCCGGCAGCGTCATCATCACCCCGCAACGCATCTACGATTATTTGACCGCGCGCGGCTGTGCCGTTCAGGGGGAATACATCGTCATTTCCGGCTGGCCGGTGCAATTTCTTCCTCCCGCCGGCCCGTTGGTGGAAGAGGCGCTCGCCCAGGCGGTTGAAAAGGACGTGGCCGGGACGCCCGTCCGCGTTTTCACCGCCGAACATCTCGCCGCCGTCGCGCTCCAGACTGGACGTGCCAAGGACAAAGCCCGGCTGCTCCAGTTCATCGAGGCTGGCGTGTTGGATCCGGCCCGTTTTCAAGCCATCCTGACCCGGCACGGATTGGGGGCGGCGTGGAAACGGTTCGAGCAACAATTCCTCCGCGACCACCCATGACCTTTGACCTGACCAAAATTCTGGAGAGCAAACGCGATTTCCGGCGACAGCTCGCGGCGCGGCCCATCGCGGAAAAGCTGGCCATGCTCGACGCCCTGCGCGAGCGGGAGCTCGCCATCCGACAGGCCGGTCAACCAGAAACGGAATCCACCGGCGTCCTCCATGAGGAACCCGCGCCCTATCGCACCGGCGGAAAGGGCGGACAGGCATCGTAAGTGTGCATTCGCGATAATTCCCGAAATTCGCGGATGTTCAAGGTTCAAAGTTTCAAATGCCGAAATGGATTTCCCGATCGCGAAAACTGCAAGCATGCTGCAGGGCGCAGACCTCTGTGCCCGGGGGCAGGCTTGAGAACGGCCAGCCAGCCTTGAATGGGTGGCACAGGCTACCAGCCTGTACCGGACGGCGACTCGCCGGCCGGAACGAGGGGGACGCTTTGGGCGTTCAAGGTGGCCTTGGGAGGTGATTGGCCCTCGCTCTTCCGCCCGGCCAGCGGCCGAGCAGCACGGGCGAGTCGGCCCGTGCTACCCCAAGCATGTGAAATACCCAGGCTAGTGCCGTCACACTTTGCCGAGCGCTTCCTTCACCCGATCCGGCGTCATGGGCAGTTGGAACAGCCGCGCGCCGGTCGCGTCGAAGATCGCGTTGGCGACCACCGCGCCCATGACAACGATTGCGGGCTCGCCGCCGCCCTGGGGCGGATTGTCATTGGCATCGAGGATGATCGTCTCGATTTTCGGCACCCACGAGAACTGCGGGATTTCGTAGGTATCGAAGTTGGTGTCCAGAACCTTTCCGCCCTTGAAATGCACTTCCTCGGTGAGCGCGTAGCCGAGACCCATCGTGATGCAGCCTTCCATTTGGATCCGGGCGCCTTCCGGGTTGATCACCATCCCCATGTCCTGGGCGCACACCACGCGCTTGACCTGGACGCTTCCGTCCCCGGCATTGACGGCCACCTCGGCGATGGCGGCGACATAGGTTCCGGCGTCGATGCCGCACGCCACCCCGTAACCTCGTTTGGCCGGCGCTTTGGCCGGAGTCCAGCCGAAATGGTCCGCAGCCGCTTTGAGGACGCGGATCATCTTGGGGTCGCTCAGGTTTCTCAGTCGGAATTCGACGGGATCGACGCCCGCGGCGGCGGCCAGCATGTCTATCTGCGATTCGCGGGCGTGGGTGTTGGTGTTGTTGCCCGGGGCGCGCCAGGCCCCGGTGCCGAAGGGATGCGACCCTTCCGGTGCCCGCCAGCCGCCGCCATGAGCCACGGTGCGGTGGTTCGGCACGGTGTAAAACTGCGGGGCGCCCCGGTCTCCCGCGAAGAAGACCTTGTAGTCCCAGAACGTCATCTTTCCGGCGCCATCAACGCCAGAGCTGATTTTAACAATCGCCGCGGGGCGGAAGGTGTCGAAGAAGAATTCCTCCTCCCGGCTCCACATCACCTGGACCGGTTTGCCGACCCGTTTCGCCAGGCGCGCGGCCTCGACGGCCTGCAGGTTGAACGTCTTGCCGCCAAATCCTCCGCCGACATATGGCGTGATGACGCGGACATTCTGCGGCTCGAACCCGATCGCGCGCGCGATCTCATCTCTGGCGCCAAAAGGATTCTGCGTCGAAGCCCACACCGTCGCCTTCCCGCCTTCGATGGAGGCGAGAGCGGCGTGGGTTTCCATCGCCGCGTGAGCCACGTAACTGTTGAGGTAAGTCGATTCGATCTTTTTCGCGGCGAGTTTGCGGCCTTGCTCCAGGTCGCCGCCCTGGGCCAGGACATTGGCTGGCGGGGCCGCACCGAGCAGATGATCGAAGATGTTCTTGTCATCCACCGTGGCCTCGGGAATGTCAAACTCGGCTTTGATCTTTTCGAGGGCGCCTTCGGCCACGTCGGGGAATGGATGCAAGACCGCGATCAGGTCATCGTCCTGGACAACCTGGACGCCTGGAATTGCCCTGGCGGCGGCGGTGTCCGCGCTCTTCAATTTCGCGCCGTGGGCGGGCGGCCTCAGGATTTTCGCGTAGAGCATTCCGGGCAGGCGAACGTCTCCCGTGTAATGACCCGCGCCGGTGACCTTGTCGTGGGCATCGCGGCGCAGGAGCGGTTTGCCGATCAGTTTGAACTCGGCAACCTCCTTCAAGGCCGGTTTTGCCGTCAGGTGCCGTTGAATCTTTTGTCCCTTCGCCAACTGACCATAGGTGAGCCGGTGCTCCGGGTTTTGCCTGTCAAAAATCACGCCGTCCTTTGCCGCCAATTGCGACACGGGAACTTTGAGCGACTCCGCCGCCAGCTCCAGCAGAACCCTCTTCGCCTCGGCGCCCGCGGCGCGCAGGGCCGGACCGAAGAAGCGGGTTGTCATGGATCCAAACGTCCCCATGTCCCATGGGCACAGATCGGTATCGCCCATGACGATATCGACGGCATCCAGCGGCGCGTCCAGTTCTTCGGCCAGCATCTGCGGCAGGGAGGTGATCGGGCCCTGGCCCATTTCGATCTTTCCGGTGAAGCAGGTGATGCGGCCATCCTCGCCGATTTTCAAAAACGCGTTGAAATCGGAGGGCAACCCGGGCGGGCCCCCCCGCGGCCGGCCCTCTTCCTGGGCTTCGAGAAAATCCCCGAGGGCCACGAAGATGATGATACCGCCGCCCAGGCGCTTGAGAAAATCGCGCCGGGTGTCAATCGGGAACAGTTCCCTGATATCCTTGAAATTCAGGGACAGGTAATCGTTGGCGTTCATTTTAGCGGCCTCCCTTCATCTCGACGGCGGCGCTCTGGATGGCGTCGATGATGCGGGTGTGCGCGCCGCACCGGCAGAAATTGTTGTTCATGCCGCGAATGATTTCCTCCCGGGTGGGATGCGGGTTCTTGTTGAGCAGGCTGACGGCGTGCAGGACCTGTCCCGGGATGCAGAAGCCGCATTGCAGTGCGTCGTGCTCGATGAACGCCTTCTGCACCGGATGCAGCTTCCCGTTCGCGGCCAGCCCTTCGATGGTGCGCACTTCCTTGTCGCGGACGTCGCTCATTTTCAGCAGACAGGACCGGGTCGCGATCTTGTCCACGAGAACGGTGCAGCAGCCGCAATAACCCTCGCCGCAGCCGAGCTTGGTGCCCGTCAGCCCCAGATCCGTCCGCAACACCCACAGCAGCGGCCGATCCCCGTCCACCTCCAAACGCACGGGCTTGTCGTTGAGCTTGAAAGAAATCGCGTCTGTCATAGCGTTCTCCGGTTTAAGGGGCTGCTCTCTCCACGAACCGCAGAACAGGAACGCCGCATTCATGCGGCAGAGCCAGCCCCCAACACCTCTGCCGCCGGCTGAAGCCGGCGTTCCTTCCGCGCAGGTTCATGGTTTGAATGCGCTCCCGATTTGGGATTGAGGTTTTCCCGTTTGCTCCGGCTGTTCCGGGTTCATCGGACAATTCTGTAGCCCAAGCGGGGGGTTTGACAACGCAGAAATGTTTCCACAAATTTCCTTTCGACCGCAAAGCGATTTCCGCTTAACGTGGCGGGCCATGGCCAGCGACTCCCAGCTCACCCCCATGATGGCGCAGTACCGCCGGATCAAAAGCGAATTGCCCAAGGACGCGCTGCTGCTGTTCCGGCTCGGCGATTTCTACGAGCTGTTTTTCGAGGACGCCCAGACCGGAGCGCAACTGCTGAATGTGGCGCTGACCCACCGTGGCGCGGTGCCGATGTGCGGCATTCCGTTCCACGCCGCCAACGCCTACATCGGACGCCTCCTCAAGGCCGGGCGCAAAGTCGCCGTGTGCGATCAGATGGAGGACGCGCGGCCCGGCCAACTGGTGAAGCGGGCCGTCACACAAATCCTGAGTCTCGGCACGCATTTCGACGAACGGATGCTGAAGGCCGAACGCAACAACTTCCTCGCCGCCGTTTATGCGCTGGGAAAGACCGCCGGCCTCGCCGTGGCTGATCTGACCACGGGGGAATTCATGACCACCGAACTGGCGCTGGATTCGGCACTGCCGGCGGAACTCGAACGCCTGCGCCCGGCGGAGATCATTTATCCCCAGGAAGCGGCGGCGCTGCGGGAGCTGCTCGGCGGCGGCAGCCGTGAGAGCAACGTGGACCACAACGATTCCAGTCGTGCCTCCACCAGCGCGGCCGCTGATTCGAGATGGATTCTCAGCGGGTACGACGACTGGGTCTTTGCGCCCGAGACCGCCCGGTTTACCGTGCGCGACCATTTCAAGGTGGCGTCACTGGACGGTTTCGGCTTGAAAGACCGCAGCGCGGCTGTCGGGGCGGCCGGCGCCATCCTGCATTATCTCACCCAGCATCTGCGCCGGGACGTGGCGAACCTCACCCGGCTTTCCTTCTATCAACGCAGCGATTTCCTCGCGCTCGACAACACCACGCTGCGGCACCTGGAAATCCTGGAACCGCTGCACCCGGACGCGGCGCGCGCCTCGTCTCTCTATGGCGCGCTTAACCGCACGGTCACGCCGATGGGGGCGCGCCGGCTGCGCGGCTGGCTGTCGCAGCCGCTCGCGACGGCGGGACCGATCCAGCGCCGGCAGGAAGCGGTGCAGTCGTTTCTCGGGAACCCGGCGGGTTTGGAAAACCTCCGCGCACAACTGGCGCTCGTGCGCGATCTGGAGCGGACGGTGGGACGATTGAGTTCCGGGACGGGCAATGCACGGGATCTCATCGCGCTGCGGCTGGCGCTCGAACAGATTCCAGGATTGAAGAGCCTCCTGGAAGCGGTGGGGCGAGCGTTCGCGCGAGCCGAAACGCCGCCGGACAACCTGCTGCGTGATGGGGTGACAACGGCTCGCGAGGACGCTCGCCCCACCGAGCTGCTTGCGGAATTGCGCTTCCAGCTCACCGAATCGCCCGACCTGGTCGAGGTGATCTCCCGCGCGATTGTGGATGAACCGCCGCTGGCGTTGAAGGAGGGAGGCCTCATTCGCGACGGCTTCGATCCGGCCCTCGACGAACTGCGCGCGGCCACCCGCAGCGGCAAGGATTGGATCGCGAAATTGCAGCAGGACGAAATCCAGCGCACCGGCATCCAATCGCTCAAGGTCCGTTTCAACTCGGTTTTCGGGTATTACATCGAGGTGACCCGGGCGAACCTCGACAAGGTGCCGGCGCATTACATTCGCAAGCAGACCATCGCCAACGGCGAGCGGTTCATCACGCCCGAGTTGAAGGAAATGGAAGGCAAAATCCTGGGCGCGGAGGAACGCAGCGTCAAACTGGAATACGACCTGTTCCAGCGCGTGCGGGAGTCGTTCCTGGCGCGCCTGCCGGAACTTCAGGGGACGGCGGCGGCGCTGGCGCAGCTCGACGTGCTAAGTTCGTTTGCCGAGACCGCGCGGCTCTACAGCTATTGCCGTCCGCGCCTCGGCGATGAGGGCGTGCTGCAGATCCGGGACGGGCGCCACCCGGTGCTCGAACAGAGCCTCAGCGATGAACGTTTCGTGCCGAACGACACGGGGCTGGCAAGCCTCATCCCGGGTGATGGCACCGCCGACCTGGACGCGCGGCAGGCTGTCCCCGCCGCGTTCCCCCAAATCGCGCTGATCACCGGGCCGAACATGGCGGGCAAGAGCACCTACATCCGGCAGGTGGCGCTCCTGACCCTGCTCGCCCACACCGGCTCGTTCATCCCGGCGGCCGAGGCGCGGATCGACCTGGTGGACCGGATTTTCACGCGGATCGGCGCGAGCGACGACCTCGCGCGCGGGCAATCCACGTTCATGGTCGAGATGTGCGAGACCGCGAACATTCTGAACAACGCGACGCCGCGAAGCCTGATCGTACTGGATGAAATCGGGCGCGGCACGAGCACGTTCGACGGCCTGAGCCTGGCCTGGAGCATCGTCGAGCATCTGCACAACCGGGTGGGTGCGAAGACGCTCTTCGCCACGCACTACCACGAGCTGACCGAACTGGCGGCCCGGCTGCCGCGACTGAAGAATTTCAACGTGGCCGTGCGCGAGTGGCGCGACCAGATCGTGTTCCTGCGCAGGATCGTCGAAGGCGGCACGGACAAGAGCTACGGCATCCACGTGGCCCGGCTGGCCGGCGTGCCGAAGGACGTTCTGGACCGCGCCAGGGAAATCCTGCGCAACCTCGAGGAATCCGAACTCACACCCGAGGGCACCGTGCGGCAATCTACCCGCCGGCAGCAGGACCGCGACAAACTGAAAACCCTCCCCCCGTCGCCGCAGATGGACCTGTTCGGGTAACCCATTCAAAGCTTGCAACTTCAAACGGTTGCTCTACAAGGAACGCCCATGATCCGCAGCAATTTGTCAGGGTTGTCCCGGTGCTTGTTGTTGTCGCTCGGGCTGGTCCTGGTTTGCTGGCAGGGAACCGTCGTAGCGAAGGAGCGGGATAATTCGCCGGACTTGCGCGCCCGGATCGATGCGGCCATCACGAAGGTCCGACCGGCTCTCGTTCGCATCCGCGTGGTCTCGGCGGAATACGGCGAGGGACGCGAGATGAAGATGCAGGAAGTTGGCAGCGGGGCGATCATCACAAAGGACGGGTATATCATCACCAACCATCACGTGGCGGGGCACGCCAAACGGATGTTTTGCACGCTGTGGAACCGGGAAGAAATCGAAGCCGAACTCGTGGGCACGGATCCGCTCACGGACATTTCCATCATCCGGTTGAAGCCGGACAAGCCGCGCGAGTTTGAGCCGGCGGCATTTGGGGATTCGTCGGCGATGCGGGTGGGGGATTCCGTGCTGGCGATGGGCAGCCCGATGGCCCTTTCGCAATCGGTCACCCTGGGCATCATCAGCAACACGGAACTGGTCATGCCGCGGTTCTGGGGCGCTTACGGACAATTCAGGCTGGACGGTGAAAATGTCGGCGGGCTGGTCCGCTGGATCGGGCACGACGCGGCCATTTACGGAGGCAACTCGGGCGGACCGCTGGTGAATTTACGGGGTGAAATCATCGGCATCAACGAAATCAGCTTCGGTCTGGGAGGCGCGATTCCCGGCAATCTGGCCAAGAGCGTGGCTGCGGAGCTGATGGCCGCGGGCCGGATCCGTCGAAGCTGGCTGGGCATCGACGTGCAGCCGCTCTTCAAACATTCGCAACAGGAACACGGCGTCCTGATCAGCGGCGTTCTGGATCACTCGCCCGCCAGCGATGCCGGCATCGAAGCCGGCGACCTGCTGTTGCGACTGAACGGGACCATCACGGATGTGAAGTTTGAGGAACAACTGCCCGATTTCATGCGATTGACCACCGGCTTGCCGATCGGCAAGGAAGTCACCGCGCGAATCGAACACGACGGCAAGGAGCGGACGGTGCGCCTGGTACTCACGGAGCGCGGGGAGATGAATCCGCAGCAGCAGGAATTGAAAGCCTGGGGGCTGACCGCGCGGAATATTTCATTCCTGATAGCCCGGGAAATGAAACGCGACAGCCTCGATGGCGTGCTGGTGACTTCCGTTCGCCCGGCCGGCCCGGCCGGCGAAGCCAAGCCGGCGCTCGAACCCAAAGACGTGCTGGTTGAAGTCAACGGCACGGCAGTGACAAACCTGCAGGGATTGGCCGACCTGACGCGCACATTGACCGACGGCCACGCCGACCCGGTGCCGGTGATCGCGACGTTCGAACGCAAGGCGGCGCGTTACATGGCGGTGGTCAAGGTGGGCATCCAGGAGCTGAAAGATCCGGGCCTGGAAGTCACGAAAGCATGGTTGCCCGTCGAGACGCAGGCCATGAGCCGCGAAATCGCGCGGCAACTCGGCGAGCCGACCCTGAAAGGCTTCTATATCACGCGCGTCTATGCCGGGACCACCGCCGCCAAGGCGGAATTGAAGCCCGGTGACTTCATCGTCGCGGTGGACGATGAGAAGCTGATGGCGAGCGGCCCGGAATACGCGGATGAGCTCTCCAGCCTGATCCGGGAATATGACGTCGGCAAAACGGTGGAGTTGACCGTTCTGCGCGGCAAAACCAGGATCAAAGTTCCCGTTGAACTGGTCCGCTCTCCGCGAATGCAGCGGGAGATGAAGAAGTATCGCAACGACGACTTCGAATTCACCGCGCGCAACGTGTCGTTTTTCGACGACGCCGAGCAACAATGGGACCCGGACCAGCGCGGCGCGCTGGTGGAGGAGGTCAAGTCGGGCAGTTGGGCCGAACTGGGTTCGCTCGATGTCGGGGATTTGATCCTGGAAGTGGACGGCCACGCCGTGGAGAACGTGGACGACCTGAGGCATCAACTGGAACAGACGGCTTCAGCCAAAAGGAGCGTGGTCGTCCTCAAGGTGCTGCGCGGCATTCACTCGCTGTTTTTGGAATTGGAACCGAACTGGAAAACATAAGAATTCATTGAAAGGACATCATGCGCTGCAAATGGAACCTGACGATTGTCTCCCTCTGCCTGCTCGGCACCTGGATCGCCCCTTCGTTCGCAAGCGATATCACGGAGAAAGGAAGGGACGTTTTTAACAAGGCCCGGCTCGCGGTCGTCACCATCGAGGTGGTCGTCAAGGCTTCCGGCCCCGGCGGGCGATCGGGCGAATCCAAACAGGACATCACCGGCACCGTCGTGGATCCCTCGGGCCTGACCGTCGTGGCGCTTTCGGCGTGTGATCCGGCGGAGATGTACCGGCGCGTGTCCCAGGAGTACAAGGTCCAGACGGAAGTCAGCGACATCAAGATGCTTCTCGACGACGGAACGGAATTGCCGGCGGAGATTGTCTTGCGGGACAATGACCTCGACCTGGCGTTTCTCCGGCCCAAGACCAAGCCCGCCAGTCCGATGACCGCGGTGGATCTGAGCAAGTCCGGGCCCGCGCAGGTGCTGGATGAAGTCGTCACGCTCAACCGCCTCAACAAGGCCGCGAGCCGCGCTTACGCGGCCTCCATCGAGCATATCGCCGCCGTCATCCAGAAACCGCGCACCTTTTACATTCCGGACGCCACGATGAGCGCTACGTCGCTCGGCTGCCCGGCATTCCTGCCGGATGGGAGAATTCTCGGCGTGTTCGTCATTCGCGCCGTCAGCTCTGAAGGTGAGGGAACTTCCAATTACCGCCAGAATCTGACTTCCATCATTCTGCCCGCGGAAGACATCCTCAAAGGGGCGAAGCAGGCGCCGGACGTAAAACCCGACAGTGAAAAAAAGGAGGAGCCAAAGGATTCGAAGGAAAAGTCGGACGGTGCTGACAAGAAATAGCCCGCTCCAACGGCTTTGGGACGGAAGCCCTGCTCCATGAAGCTAAGGGGTCAGGCCGTGAATAC
>PLQC01000175.1 GCA_003159675.1 Limisphaerales bacterium | reverse complement strand
TTTCTTTTTGAGGCAATTCGTCTGGTTGGGGTCTCGTGGTTTGTTGTTGACAATGCAGGAATAAGAACAACACTCGGTCATGCTTCTGGTGAATTGGTTGTTCTTATGAGACCTTCAATTTTCCTACCCGTGCTCGTGTCGATTGTTACTGTGGCTTGCAGCGCCTCCGCGCAAATCACCAATGCGTTGCCGAGCCGCTCGATTGTTAAGCTGCTGCCGGATTATATTCATCCGCGCGTGTTTGCGCTTAATCAGGCCAATGGTTCCGTGCCAGGCACCGTGCTGGCGCTCAATTCCACCAACGGTGCCATCCTTGGCGAAGTTGCTGTCAACCTGAATCCGATGGACATGGCCGTGACCCCGGCAGGTGACGCCCTGTATGTCATCAATGCGGGGAGCCGAACCATTTCCAAAGTGGATTTGAATTCTTTCGTGGTCGTGTCGGAAAAGGCCATATCCACCCCCAATGCTTACAGTCTTTCAAACCCGCTGTATCTGGTTGCAAGTCCATTGGGCATGATTTACTACACCGATGGAGCGTGGGGCCCGGAGATCTATTCTTTCGATTATAATGCCGGGACGAACATGCTGGTGTTGGACACCGGAGGCAACCAAAGTATCGGCGCTGGCGGAATGGTGATGAACCGGAGCGGCAATACTCTCTATATCTGGCAACAATATGGCTGGAGCGCAGGCTACGCCAATTCGTCCATAGCCAGTCTGGCGGTGGGAACCAGTTCATTGACGACGATCGCAACCGGCCCGTCGCAAAGCCGCGATCCGCTGAACACCCCGATTTTCTTAGATGCAGCGGAAAGATGGGTTTTTAACAAAGTGCAGATGGTTTCGGCGACCAACGTTTCAGTTTTGATCACTCAATTTTCCGACAACATTTATGCCATTTCGCTGGATGGCTCGGTCGCCTTTGGGCCCAATGAAGTTTACAACGCCCAGACGGGCATCGTGATCACCAATCTGCCGTTCTCGACCACGGTGCAGACGTTGTCCGGCGATCAGAAGAAACTGTTCCGCTACAATTCCGCCAATACCAACATCGTCATTTACGATATGGCCGGCATCGCTTCGATCAGCGGCCTGGCCATTGTGCCGACTCCGGCGGACGGCAGTGTCGTAGCCCAGGCGCCCACGAACCTAGTCTGGAGTCCCACCCCCACGGCGTTGGCCTACGACGTGTATTTTGGCACCAATCAATCGGCGGTCGCAGCGGCAACGCCGTCGTCTTCACCTTATTTGGGGCGGGTTTCGACGCCTGGCATATCGCCCGGGCAACAGCTTATGCCCGGCAACACTTATTATTGGCGCGTAGATACGGTCGGCTTCAACGCCACGAACGCCGGGCCGGCTTGGTCGTTCACCGTTTCCAAACTGACCATCACGCCCGCGCAAATCAGTGTTGGCGGCATCGCCGGTTATAATCCCGCCAACGCGAGCCTGTCGCTGACGAGCGCCGCGCCGACTGCATGGAGCGCCGCGGTGACCGGCGCGTCCTGGCTGGCGATTAATTCAAGCAATGGAACCACGCCGGCCACCGTTACCCTCGCTTTCAACACGGCGGCGTTCGCGGCCGGAACCTACACGAACAACATCGAGTTCAGCGTCGGTACCGTAAAAGTCGAAGCGCCTATCACCGTGAACGTAGCCGCATTGAACATCACCAAAATGGCTGCCGATCTCCAGCGCCCTTATATTTACGCCCTGCAACCGCCGGCGCTTTCCGGGCAAAATGGGCAGTTGCTTTTCATCAACACGACGACGGGCAACATTGACAAGGCGCTGCCCATCGGAATCAACCCGGTGGATTTGACAATTCATTACGGCGAAAACCGGCTCTACATCGCCAGTTGGGGCGAGAACGCCACCTACGTTGTGGATCTGGGCAGCCAGACGTTGCTGCCGCCGTTGCATTTGGGCACGGATGTTTACAAGATCAACGCCGGCAAGCCCGGAAGAATTGTCACCGAAGGCGAAGACCAATGGATTGCGGTGAACATTGTGGACACGTCAACGGGTAACGTCGTTGGCTCCATGCCTTATCCCGAACGGGAAGGCGATGGGGAAATGGATCCGACCGGAACATTCTATTATCATTGCGACAACAACATATCGGACGCCTACATTCACAAGGAACAAATCGTCAACGACGTGGCAACGGAGGTGGCTGGCAGCAATCAGCATCCTTACGGCTCTCGCAACTTGGTTCTGTCGCCGGATGGCGCCACGTTGTTTTGGCAGGGCTATGTTTATGACGCGAACCTGAATGAACTCGGTTCGCTGGGTGAACAGATCTATGCCACCACCGCTCACGGCGACCTGGCTTTGGGCGGACAACATGTGTTCAACTCGCACAACGGACAGACACTTTACACTTGGCCATTCTCTTCCACGGTCATGGCCGTGTCGGGTGACCAGCAGAAAGTTTTTCTCTACAACGGCGCTTCGGGCGCGATCGTGGCCATTCCAATGAGTTCGATTGCTTCCGTGCCCGGCCCCGGATTGAATCCGACGCCTGCCAACGGAGCCGTGATCAATCCGCCGCTGCCTCAAGTTTCATGGTCGGTCAGCCCGTTTGCCTTGAGCTATCAGGTCTATCTCGGCACGAACGCCGTCGCGGTTGCCGCCGCCAATACCAATTCCGCTCTTTACCTGGGCACGACCACCAGCAATTCATTCTCCCTTTCCGCGGCAGTCAGTCCCGGCTCGACCTATTTTTGGCGGGTGGATTCGGTGGGCTTTTCGGGAGTAGCCTCTGGCGCGGTCTGGTCCTTCGCCGTTTCCGCACTGACAGTTACACCACAAACCCTTTCGTTGAGTGGAGTCACCGGGTTGCCGATGCTGTCGCAAACCATTTCCTTAACCGCGTCTTTGGCAACCGCATGGAATCTGACGGTGGCCCGGCCCTGGATGTCGGCCTCGATCAGTAATGGCACAACGCCATCCTCGGTGACTTTGAGCTTCAGCACGACGAACCTGACGTCCGGCCTTTACACCAACCAGCTTACGTTGTCGGCGAATGGCGTCGTCCTGCAATTGCCGGTGACGTTGCAATTGTTCGACCTCAACGCCTCCAAAATGGTGGCCGACCCTAATCGCAATTACATTTATGTGCTTCATCCGGGCAGCGGCAGTTTTGCCGATGCGTTTCTGCTCTTCCTGAACACGGACACCGGCATTGTGGAAAAAGTCATTCCGATCGGCATCAATCCGACGGACATGACGGTGAACCGGTTCGAAGACCGGCTTTATGTTTCCAATTGGCAGCATAATCAGACGCGCGTCGTGGACTTGAAGACGCAAACGGAGCTGACACCGCTCGCATTGGGAACGGACGTTTACAAGATCAATGCGGGCGCCGCCGGAAGAATTGTCATCGAGGGCGAAGATCAATGGGTTTATGCCAGTCTGATTAATACAGCCAGCGGTTCCACCATCACGTCCATAATGGTCCGCGAAGGCGATGGTGAGTATGACCCCAGCGGACGATATTATTACCATGTGGACAACGACGATTCCGGCGCCGCCATTACTAAGTATGACATGACCGGCGATGTTTACACTTCTGTAGCCAGTGCCGGTCCGCATGACTACTACGGATCACGTAATCTGGTTATGAGCCTGGACGGCTCGCGCCTCTTTTGGACGAGCGCCATGTATGATGCAAATTTGACGGACATGGGCGTAATTGGCGCGGAGATTTACGCCTGCTCCACCAACGGTTCAATCGCCTTTGGCAGCCAGCAGGCTTTTGACACGGCGACCAAACTGGTCATTTACAATCTTCCCCTATCCTCCTCCGTCGAGATCGTGGATCGTTTGAATCAACGGCTTTGGTATTTCGATTCTTCAACCCATCGGATAGAGAATGTTCCTATGTTCGTCATTTGCCAGCCTTCCATAACCCAGCAGCCGGTCGCAAACACGACCGTCGCGGCGGGCGGCAATGTCAATTTGAGCGTGACCGCGATGGGACTCAATCTGCTGTCTTATCAATGGCTGCTCTCCGGCACAAATCTCGTGGGACAAACCAACTACTTTCTTTCTCTGAATAACATCCAAACCTCCCAGCAGGGTAGTTATCAAGTTATCGTGAGCAACCCTTACGGCGCGGTAACGAGCACCGTTGCTCAAGTCACGGTGTTGACGGCGCCGACGATTGTCCAACAACCGATCGGAACGAATGTGTTTGCCGGCCAGCCTTTTTCACTTTCGGTCACGGCCACCGGCACCGCGCCTCTCACTTATCAATGGACTTTTGAGAATGTCAACCTCGCCAGGGCCACCAATTCGACGCTCGTCATTTCAAACGCGCAAGCCGCCAACGAAGGCATTTACCGAGTCATCGTTCAAAACGGGGCCGGCACGGCCACAAGCAGTGTGGCGTCGGTCCGTGTTGATCCGGCTGCGCCCGGGATCGTCTTCGGCCCGATTTCGCTTGTGGTGCCGGCCGCATCCAATGTCCTCTTCAGCGTCGCTGCTCTTGGCAGCCAGCCGATGTCCTACCAATGGTTCTTCAACGGAACTGCAATTCCAGCCGCCACTTCTGCGCAATATTCAATTGCCGATGCTCAAGCATGGAACGCGGGTAACTATCAGGTGGTGGTAACCAATGCCTTTGGCAGCACTACGAGCGCCGTGGCAAACTTGATTGTAACGCCTATTGTTCCCTACTTCGTCGTGCAACCCGCGGGTGCAGCGTTGCCCGCAGGAACCAATTGGACACTTACCGCCCAGGCCCGTGGCTCCGAGCCGATCGCTTACGATTGGCAACACGACGGCGTGCCGATGGTTGGCGCCTATCAAACATCCTTGACGTTGACGAACCTGAAGCTGACTGACAGCGGCAATTACGTCTTGGTGGCATTCAACACATCCGGATCGTCAACCAGCCTCGTGGCCTCGGTCACCGTGACCGCCGCGCCGCCTGTCTTTGTGCAGCAGCCCGTCTCTACCACTGCGCTGGCCGGCACCAGCACAACCTTCAACAGCCTCGCAAACGGAAGCAATCCTTTGCGATATCAGTGGTATTTCCAGAGCAGTCCCTTGCTCAACCAGACCAGTCGTCAACTGACACTGAATGCCGTCACCACCGCGGCTGCCGGTTCCTATTTCGTGGTCGCCAGCAACCAGTTTGGCAATGCCACCAGCACCGTGGTGCAGCTTACTGTCAATCAGCCGCCAATGCTGCAACAAGCGTTGTCCAACTTGGTGACGAATGCCGGCAGCACCGTCTCCCTGGTCGCCGCCGCCTCTGGCGACAGCCCGCTGATGTATTCCTGGCAATTCAACGGCACGACCACCGGGACCAATTCCAACTTGCTACTGACCAACATTCAGCCTGCACAGTCGGGTTTCTACCGCGTTACCATCAGCAATCCCTACGGCAGTGTTTCTTCAACCGGCAGAGTTAGCGTCTTTGGAACTGCCGGGTCGGTCGTTGCGTGGGGCGACAATTCCGGCGGTCAGACCAACGTGCCCAACACTCTGGCCGACGCCGTCGCCATTACTGGCGGTGATTACCACAGCCTGGCACTCCGGCGCGATGGAACGCTCGTCGCCTGGGGGTACAATGGGGACGGACAGACCGCTGTTCCCACCGACACGTTGCGTTTTGTTTCCATCGCCGCCGGCGCCTCTCACAATCTGGCAATTCGTGAAAACGGTTCGTTGGTGGCGTGGGGACGCAACGATGCCGGCCAAACGAACATTCCGCCCGCCGCAACTAATAATGTCCTCGGCATTGCCGCCGGCGATTCTCACAGCCTGGTGCTGCTCGGTTCCCGCACAGTGGTAGCATGGGGCGACAATTCATTTGGCCAATCAACTGTTCCTCAAGGTCTGAATGGCGTTAGTGCCGTGGCCGCTGGCCGTGAACACAGTCTCGCCTTGCGCACCAACGGCATCGTTTTGGGCTGGGGATTCAACGCATACGGCCAGGCCACTCCGCCCGCAGGCCTGTCCAACGTCGTTGCCATCGCGGCCGGATATTTGCACAGTGCCGCATTGTGTTCGAATGGCACCGTCGTTGTCTGGGGAGATGATACTTACGGCCAGACTAATGTGCCGCCGGGCTTGTCCAACGTCGTTGCCATCGCCGCCGGCGATTTCCACACATTGGCGCTTCGCACTGACGGGTCGGTCATTGGCTGGGGTGACGATTCGTATGGCCAAACGAATCTGCCGTCCAATTTGATCAACGTGTTCGCGACCGCCTCGGGTTATTATCATGGCTTGGCATTACTTCCGGCTGTCCCCTCGCTGCAGTGGCAAATGACAGCCGGCGGCTTGGTGCTTCAATGGCGCTGCACCGCAGTCCTGCAATGGGCACCATCTCCCTCCGGTCCGTATACTGACGTGCCATGCCAGGGAAACTGTTACACCAACATTGACATGTCGGCGCCGGCGAAATTCTTCCGCTTGCGGCTGACACCGGCAAATCCCTCGCTGCAGTGGCAAATGACGTCCGGCAGGTTGGTGCTTCGATGGCCGGGAGCCGGCGTTCTACAGTGGGCGCCGACGCCAGCCGGTCCGTTTAGTGATGTGCCGAGCCAGGGAAACTCGTACACCAACATTGATATGACGTTACCGGCGAAATTCTTCCGCTTGCGGCTCTGAAACAACGCCAGACTAAGACCGGCTTTCCAAAGGCATTATCCATCCTAAGTTTACTGACCCGTGAGGTTTGGCCGAGTCATTCCTCGTCACCCTCAAAACTTTTCTGGCCAGCTTGCTGCTTTACAAATTCGACGAACGCTTATAGGCATCGGCTCACTTGGGGTTCGTCTCAAGGTATAGAGTCTTTTCTCTGAGAGGAGGAGAGCCGACTCGGGAAGCGGCTTGTAAGACCTTAAAATGAGCGCCGCGGTTGCCATCGGTTGCCATTTCTAACCTTTTCTCCCGCATTCGTCTTTATTCGCTTCGATTGAAATCGGGCAGGAGAAAAGCCCACAAAATCCTTTGTTTACAAGCTTTTTTCTATGTTTTAAAACTGGTGCCAGAGGAGGGATTTGAACCCCCGACCAAAGGCTTATGAGTCCTCTGCTCTACCCCTGAGCTACTCTGGCAAAAGCTGATATTCCTCAATCGACTGAGAGGAAAATGACGCACTCGCACGATTGGCTCCTCGATACCATAACCCAGGCATGTAATCGAAACAGCCTGAATCTTCTACGAAGCCCTTCCACCCCGCGGGTGAGAGCTCGTGTCGCCGTGAATCATCGGCCATTTATTATGCGTTACCCAAACCCGGTCGCAAGCAGTTTTCGCCGACCGGCTGTGCCGGCACGATCGGGGAGGCTCAATCGGCTTTTAAAGCAGGCGCGTCCGCAATATTGCGGAATGCCGCGGAATTGACAAAACGCCGCGTTCCATGATCCTTTCCGAGAGTCGCCTCCGCAACACCAGCAGGCAAAATGGGTTGAAACAATATGATCTCGAACGAACGAACGCCCACTTATGGCAATCGCCCTCTTCAACGGTCGCCGAAGCCTCCGGTTCAGGAAGACACCCTGAAATCAGGAAGCGTTCAGATCGAACGCAAGACTTTCGTGTTCACCCTTAAAGAGAATCCCCGCGGCCGGTTCCTCCGCATCACCGAGGACGTCGGTGGGCGTCGCGACACGATCATCATTCCTGCGCCGGGTCTGGAAGACTTCAAGAAGCTCCTGGTCGAAATGCTGGCAGCGGCCGGTGAAGGGCTTTCCCAATGGGATGAGCAGGCGGTGTAAGAACCCGGATCGGCAACTTCTCCGCTGTCAACCTCAGTCGCCCCTGACCAATGTCCAGGTGTCGTCGGGGTCGTAGGAAGTCATCGCGCCGGCGATCCTGGAAGTTCGCGACCCGAGGTTTTTCTGACAGACCTTGTCTTGCTGGTTGACGATGAAGGTCATCACTCCGGTGTTTCCCCATTCGGCGGGCCAGACCACCAGGGCGAAGCCGGCAATCATGCGTCCATTGATCACATAATTGTATTTGCCCCCGGGCGCATGCCTGCCCTGTCGCGTCAGGATCTTGAAATAGTAGCCGTGATAAGGGGCCTGCTCTTCCGTCATGATTTTGGTCGTGTGCCGATATCCTTCGCCCCGGGCCTGGGCGATCAGCGGACCCAGTGGACTGAGTTCGTCGCCCGTCTTTTGGGACCAATACAGGCCGTCGTGTGCGCCCGGCGTGCTGCGAATCAACTGGGCGTATTGAAGGACTCCGTCGCCGTTGCGATCCTTGGAAGCGTATTCACGCTGGGCGCTGACGCAGGCATGGCAGACGGCGATCGTGTCGAGTTCGTTCATTCCGATGCGGCGGTTGAGGATTTCCTCCATTCCGGCGGCGGTGTCGAAGAACCATTGGCCGTCCTGCTTGACGAGCGGGATGGGAAACGGCCAGCCATCCTGGCCGAGCTGCAGTGTGATCATGGATTCCGACCCAGGAACGAGCTGGACCCGCTGTGTCAGCCGCTCGACGAAGGCCTGAAACTCGGCGGTGGCCTGCACGACGTCGGGCGATACCAGATCGTGTGCGGCCGGTCCGAAGATGGCGTGCATTTCGTTGGTATCCATGGCCTTGGCCGCGGCGGTCAGCGCCTTCACGGCTTCATCCGGCGTGGCGAACCGTTGCTCGCCGGCGGCAAGCAAGCGTTGGGAGGGGAGCAGGAACAGGACAGCCAGGGCGAGGACCGGCGCAAGGGCACGGGACCTGGACACGAATGGGGAAGCGCAGGGGTTCATGGGCAGTGTTTTGGGTGAGAAATTCATCCAGGTTTCGAAACTCAGCGGGTTTTGTTGGAAGACGAGCCCGGCGAGGCGCCGCGCGGAGCGGCGGGAGCCGGGTGGCTCATTGTCTGGCGGCTTTGCTGGCCGCGGCTGCTCGCTGCCCGGGTTTCGCGGGTGCTCTGCGCACCGATCAGCGCGCCGTTGGATTGCGGCGGCCGCGTCGCCGGCTCAGTGGCCGTCTTGTCCTGGTGATGGGGAACTTCGATCTGCCGGCCTCCGCCGGGTCCGGGCGCGGAGTTGTTGTGGATGACAATGGGCTTCTGGGGTTCCGCCGGCCGGGCTGCAACGCGGGGTGAGGTGGTATAGACCGCATGAGTTCCGCGGGGATTCCAACCGCGGTCCTCGCCGCTTGCGGCCGCGGTGGGCGGATGGCCAGCCGGGCGCCAGACGGTGGCGCTATTGGCGACCGTCCCCGGCCTTTGGCTGGGACGCTGTTTCCACCAACCGTTCGGACGCGGGTGATCGTGGTTCCAAACGAGAATGTTGTGGTCGTGCCAGTCGAAATCATGGTCCAGCCAGGCGCCTGTTCTCATCCCCGCTCCAAAGGAGACAAAGCGCCCGCCGTACGGGCGTTGGAAAAACACCAGGTTGGGCTGATAGATGGGCACAAAGAGCATATCCGGATCGTCCGGCACAATGTCGATGGTTCCGTCGTCGTCCACGACATCCTCCTCTTGGGAAGATTGAAGGTTGCCGAGATCCTGGGCTTGTGCGCGGAGGTCCTGGATCGAGTTCATCACGTCCTGCGGTTGGCTGAGGAAGGCCTGTCCCAAATCCGTCGTCCAGGCGAGGTTGTCATTCATCATTTTCAGCACGTCGGGATATCTTGCAAGGGCCTTGACACTGGTGTCCCAGGGCTGCTGATCGATCCAGTTGAGGTCTCCGCCGCCGCTCACATAGCGGTAGGCGAGGACGACTTCAGCCGGCAGCGTGGCGGCGGGCAGTATTTGAGCGATCAAGGGATCGGGGTAGAGGGCGATTGGGCCGAGCAACTGGTCGAGTTCGGGGGGGGATTGGGGCGCAGCCTCGGGCGAGGGTGGTGGAACCGGGAATTGGGCGGCCAGCGGGATGGCCGCGCCGAGGAATGCCGCAAGTGTGGTTGCGAAAATGGTTGCTCGTATCATTTTGAGTTGTCTTCCACGGTCTGCCGGAAACTGCATTTTCGTTATCCCACAAGAACTCATAATGTTTGCATACTGTCAACCCGGACCTGGCAACTCAAGCCTTCTTGACACCGGGGCAGACTTCACTCTGCGACGGAGGATTTTCTTGCTGTGAGAAGCCAGTCATGAAAACCTTCCCGCCTCCACAACCGATATGTGCGGCGGCTCGGGTTCCAACGACTGTGGCCGTGAGATCAAGACAAAAACAGTAGAAGGATACAGTATGAGGACGAGAAACGGTGAAACCAACCTGGAACGCGTAGAGGAAGCCGTCAGCCGATCGGGCTTTGATTCATGCCAGGCGCGCAGGAGGATCTGGGCGCGCATCGGGAGCATGAGCCGGACGGCGGCTATTTCGTTTGCGACAGTCGCCGGCTGCGCGGCACTGGCTTCCGACCCGGTCAGTGCCCTGGCAGACGGGACGAATCAGGAGTTGCGGCAGGGGTCGGCGGCCATGGGGGATTGGACGACGGATTCGCCCGGGGTTCGCCGTCTCATCACGGTGGGCGACCTGCCGCAGCCCTACGACACGAAATCGAGCGATAACGGTCCGCGACTCGTTTCGCGTCCGGCGGGGGCGTGGCCGAAAGTGCCGGCGGGGTTTGCAGTGGACCTGTGGGTCGAAGGGCTGAAGAATCCCCGCAAAATCGTCACGGCTCCAAACGGAGATTTATTTGTCTCCGAAAGCGGCCCTGGCCGGGTGAAGGTGCTGCGACCGGGGGCGGATGGCAAAGTGGCCAGGATCTCGGTGTTTGCCGACGACCTTCGACAGCCCTTTGGCATTGCGTTTTACCCGCCGGGTCCGAATCCGAAATACGTTTATGTTGCCGACACGGATGCCGTCTTGCGTTTCGCTTATCACAACGGTGACCTCCAGGCGGGGGCTGCGGGCGAGGTGATCGTCCCGGACATTCCGGGCGGCGGGCACCTGCGCGGCGGCGGGCATTGGACGCGAGACATTGTTTTCAGTCCTGACGGAGGGAAGATGTTCGTTTCAGTCGGATCCCACTCGAACGTGAGCGACGACGGCCTCGAGAAGAAGCGTGCGGACATTCTGGAGTATAACCCGGACGGGACCGGGTTCCGCATCTATGCCTGGGGGATTCGCAACGCGGTGGGACTGGCCATCGAACCGGTGACGGGCGCGTTGTGGGGGTCAGTCAACGAGCGCGATGCGCTGGGGGACAATCTTCCGCCCGATTACATCACGCATTTCCAGGAGGGCGGCTTCTACGGCTGGCCCTGGTATTACATCGGCGATCATCAAGACCCGCGCCATGCGGGCAAACATCCTGAGCTGGCCGACAAAGTCATTGTTCCCGACGTCCTGTTGCAGGCGCATTCGGCTTCCTTGTGCATGACGTTCTACACCGCCGGCCAATTCCCGGCGCCGTATCACGGGTGGGCCTTTGCCGCCGAACACGGCTCGTGGAACCGGGCTCGCCGGACAGGCTACAAGGTCATCTGCGTTCCGATTCACGATGGAAAGTTCAAGGGTGAATACGACGATTTCATGACCGGCTTCGTCACCGGATCCGGCGATGTCTGGGGGCGGCCGGTGGGGATTACCGTGGACAGCCAGGGTTCGCTCCTTGTCGTGGATGACGGTTCGGACAGCATTTGGCGCATCCGGTACACGGGGGAGGCGGGCGCGGGAACCGCCCGATGACGCTCGGGAGCTTGTTCCGGGTGTGAAATGGTTTGGCGTCCTGCGGCTGGTCCTCGGCGGACACAGCCGCGCTCCGCAGCGTTACGGACCGCGACTGTGTGCGAAGCCAGAGTCGCTTCACCCGGGCATTTGGGCAGTGTTCTAATTTGGAATTCCATTGAATGCGTTTAAAGGCAGGGCCGCGCTGCGCGCGGCCTCGGACGACCCGCAGGTCGTCCCTACCCGTGAAATGAGGACACTACCGGCATCTGCTTCGACTTGATTGGGGGTGGTGATTCGTGCGATGCTGCGGCGACGGCACGCCGCGAACTTTGAATCGTATCTTCTATGCAAAAGCCGCGTTTAAGTTTTTGGCAGGTGTGGAACATGAGCTTCGGGTTCCTGGGGATCCAGTTCGGCTGGGGGCTGCAGATGGCGAACATGAGCGCCATCTATCAGTATCTGGGGGCGAAAGAGTCGAACCTTGCCATTTTGTGGCTGGCGGCTCCGCTGACGGGGCTCCTGGTGCAGCCGGTCGTCGGATACTGCAGCGACCGGACCTGGGGCAGGCTGGGGCGGCGGCGGCCTTACTTTCTTGCCGGGGCGATACTGGCGAGCCTTGCTCTCGTGGCCATGCCCAACTCCGGCACGGTCTGGATGGCGGCCGGATTGCTGTGGATCCTCGACGCGAGCATCAATATCACGATGGAGCCGTTTCGGGCGTTCGTCGGCGATTTGTTGCCGAGGGAACAACGCAAGACAGGCTTCGCCATGCAGAGCCTGCTGATCGGCCTCGGCGCGGTCCTGTCGTCCTCGTTGCCTTACCTGCTGACGAACGTCTTCGGTGTCCGGAACGACGCGGCGGGGAAAATACCGCACACCGTTCAACTGGCATTCTACCTTGGCTCGTTTGTGTTCCTCGCTGCCGTTCTTTACACGATCTCAACCACGCGGGAATACCCGCCCGAGGACATGGACGCATTTCGGAAGATGAAGGCGGAGTCCGCCGGGATCGGAAACGGGTTTCGCGAGATTCTGGGCGGAATCGTTTCCATGCCGAAGGCGATGCGTCAGCTCGCGGTGGTGCAGTTCTTCACATGGTTCGGGTTGTTTTGCATGTGGATCTATTTCGTGCCCGCGGTGGCCGGCAAAGTCTTTGGCGGAGCGCCTGCCACGCCGGAGTACGAGCGTGGAAGCGAATGGGGTGGCGTTTGTTTCTCGGTATATAACGGAACGGCTTTTGTCTTCGCGTTTGTACTGCTGGCGCTCGTAAAAAAATTCACGGCGCGGGCGATTCACCGCATCTGCCTCCTCTGCGGGGGCGGCGGGCTCGTGCTGGCCTTTCTCGTGCCGCAGCAGTATTCGCTGATTGCCTCCATGCTGCTCGTCGGGATCGCGTGGGCCAGCATTCTGTCGATGCCGTATGCCATGCTTGCGAACGCCATTCCGGCGGGGAAAATGGGGTTCTACATGGGTGTGTTTAATTTCTTCATCGTCATCCCGCAGATCCTGGCCGCGCTGGGCCTGGGGCCGGTCATGGAGCACGTTCTTGGCGGAAATCCCATGAACGCCGTGCTCCTGGGAGGCTGTTCGCTGGGCTTGGCCGGCCTGTGTGTCGGGTTCGTGTCCAAGGACGTGGACAACTTCGGCGAAGTTTCCGAAGGGGACAGGGTGCCGGGTCAGCCGGACGTCCCGCTTGCCCCGGTCGCGCGGTCGCGCGGTTGAGCCGTTTCTATTCAGTGGAAACCACGGATTTACGGATTCACACGGATAAACAACATATCCGCTAATTTCACGAATTCCCGCGAATTAGAACCGAGACAAGTCCATTCGCGATCATTCGCATAATTAGTGGATGAATTTTCTTTTCCACCCGTGTCCATCCGTGGTTTAAATGCTTTTCTACCGCAAAGAGACGGCTGAGCGGAGGGTGAACAGGGTGGGGCAGGTGGCAGAAGTCAGCGCGGCACGATGCGGTGGTAAATCCGCCATTCGAATCCGTTCAGACGAAAGACGGGCAGGGCGCCGATGGGCGCCTCCGTCGTTCCGGGGATCCGCACCGGCTTGAATTCCTGGCCGTTCTTGAGTTCGATCCAGCCGGCGACGGGGCGGCTTGACATATTGATGACCACCGCGAATTCGTCGTTGTCATCGGGGCGCAAAAACGTGACGAGGTTGGATTCGTCCGAATTGTGGAGCCAGACGACATGGTCGCTGCGAAAGGCCGGGTATTGCTTTCGGAGGCGGATCAGTTCCCTGTAAATCGCGCGCAACGGGGGCCGCTCCTTGGGATGCCAGAAGATGGTCAATTTGTCGAACAGGGCCGGGTCGCCGGACTCGGTCGCGTCGCCCACCTCCATTCCGTTGTAAAGCAGCGGTGTTCCATCGAGCGTGAACAGGAATGCGGAAGCGGCGAGGGCGCCGCGGATGCCATAGCGCGCCACGGCCCGGGCTTCATCATGGTCGTCGGAGACGCGCATGTGGAGGGATCCCCGGGGGAATTCCCGCCGGCTCTCCTCCCACGAGGTTCTCAGGTCCGAGGCGGGGGCGCCATGGATGAGGACATTGTTCAGCGCGCTGAGCATGGGCCACGCGTAGTCGATGTCGAAGGCCTTCGCGAGGAGTTCGGGCTTGCTCGCTTCGGCCAGGAGCATGATGTCGGGTTTGACCTGTTTCATTTCGGCGCGCGCCTCGACCCAAAAATCGGTGGGCACCATGTAGGCGACGTCGCAGCGGAAGCCGTCCACGTCGCACTCCTGGATCCAGTGCTTCAACATGGCGATCATGTATGCTTGGAGCTGGAGGTTCGTGTAATTGAGTCCGGCGATGTCGGTCCATTCGGGGACAGGGGGCATGAGTTTGCCCTTGGCATCCTGCTTGTAGAACTCCGGGTGAGCCATCATCACGCTGTCCCACG
>PLQC01000125.1 GCA_003159675.1 Limisphaerales bacterium | reverse complement strand
GCCACTGGCCCGTCCCGTCCGGCGACTCGCCGGACGGAATGGAGAGGGGCGATCCAGCGGGGTTGGGCTCAAAATGTCCTCGGTCGTCAAACTCTTCCGGCCGGCGAGTCGCCGACCGGAACGGGCAGGTTGCCCGCTCCACCCGCTTTACACAGGGCCTCTGAAGGCCGCGCGCCGGGGCAGTGTGCGGATGCGCCCGAGGGAAACGATGGGCTGGAAAAAAGTTGCGTGTTTTTCATGAGGCATCGTGGTAGAGAAGGAACGTGGCTTTTCGGATTCATGACAGCGTGGTGCGCGGCGAGATTGACAACCGCGAGAAGGGGGTTGTGCGGGGGCTCATCTGGGTGCACGGCCGATCCGCCCCGATCCGGATCGAGCTGAAGGGCAACGCGCATTCCGACATCGCCGGCTGCCTGTTGAAGTTCGAGAATCCGCTGCCGACGACCCCGCACCCGGGCCTCGACTCGCTGCATCCGCTCCAGCGCGGCACCATTGGCGACCTCACGGCGTCGCGCAAGGTGCGCGTGTTTGATCTCCCTTTTGAGGAAGCCTGCGCGATGATCAACCGCGGGGAAAAGCCGCCGGAACACACCGCCAATTCGGTCTATCTTGAATGGTTCAGCGAAGCCAACGGGCGGGTGGTGATTGAAAGCACGGATTACACGGTGGACATTTCTCCGCCTCTCTGGGGGCTAACACCCACGGAAAACGAGCAGCGCGCCAAAGAGGCCGCCGGAGGCATGGCCGGCTTCATGCAGAAACTCACCGAAGCCGTCGAGGCGCAACGACACCAGAAGCCGGAAAACATCGAAGACTGGGACGAGTTCGACTACGAAAAGTCCCTGCGCGAGAGCGACGCCATTACGGACAAGTACCTGGAACTGCTTCAAAAATACGGAGACACGCCGGAGGCGGAGGCGCTCATCGCCAAAGAAATGGGTTGGGACGAGGACGAGGAGGATACCGGCGAATCCGGAGAATGGGACGCGGATGAAATCAACCGGATCTGCGCCGAAGTCGAGGCGAATCCGCCCGAACCGGACCCTTTGACCGAGGGAGTGGATTGGTTGCGAACGGACGATGACGGCATCAAGCACCCGCTTTCCCTTCGGGCGCAGGCGAGTGTGATCGTCCTGCTGCGCCGGCTGGACGATCTGGGTTTGTCGGAGGAGGCGGACCGGGACCTCGCCGCTTTCGCCGGCGAGTTCCAGGTCACCGCCGCCAAGCTCGCGGGCGCGCTGGACGGTTTATGCTGCGGCCGCGGCCTGCTTTCCGGAGGGTATGTGGTGGCGTGCCTCAAGCGCGCGCTGGGCCATCTGCACAAAGCGCAGGCCGGCCTGGAGAACACGGCGGCCAGGAGATTGCTCCCGGAGGACTTGCTTGCGTGGAACCGCAGGGAGTTGTTTGAAATTCGCGAGGAAATCCTTCGGCTCATGCAGGAATTCCGGACGAAATAGATGCGGCAGGCGTGCGGTCAAGCCTGTCAACAAAACGGGTTCGTCCTCGCCGGCGCCGTGGTGACGGACATCGGCGGAGGGTTCGTCACGGACGATTTTGTCATCACGAAGGATCTGGACTGATTTCAATCCCCACGGGGCAGTGATCCGAGCCGGGGACGTCGGGGAGGATGAAGGCGCGTCTGAGGCGCGGGCGGAGGGCGGCGCTGATGAGGAAGTAGTCGATGCGCCAGCCGATGTTCCGGGAGCGGGCGCCGGCCATGGGGCTCCACCACGTGTAATGGCCGCCGCCCGGCTCGAATTCGCGGAAGGTGTCGAAGAAACCGGCCTTCAGAAAAGCGCTGAAGCCGGCGCGCTCCTCCGGCGTGAAACCGTGGTTATGGACGTTGGCCTTGGGATTGGCGAGGTCGATTTCGGCATGCGCCACATTCAAGTCGCCGCAGAAGACGACCGGCTTTTGCTGTTCGAGCTTTTTGAGGTAGCGGAGGAAGTCGCGGTCCCATTGGCGGCGGTAGGCCAGGCGCGTGAGTTCGCGCTGCGAGTTGGGCACATAGACGTTCACGAGAAAAAAGTCGCCAAACTCCGAGGTCAGCACGCGCCCTTCGCGGTCGTGCCGCAGAATGCCGATGCCGGTTGTGACCTTCAGTGGACGCGTTTTGGTGAAAAGGGCGGTTCCCGCGTATCCCTTCTTTTGCGCGCAATTCCAGTAGCTCGTGTAGGCCGCGGGCCAGAGTTGTTCGACGTCGTCCGGGCTGCACCGGGTTTCCTGCAGGCAAAGCACGTCCGGTTTCTCGGCGTCGAGGTAATCCAGAAAGTTCCGCCGCAACACGGAGCGCAGGCCGTTGACGTTCCATGAGATGAATTTCACGGCGGCAAGATTAACGAGTGGACCGCTTGCAGCAAAGCACGGAACCCGCAGGCAAAGGCAGGTTGACGATGGGCGCGGGACCGGATAGATTCCCGAGGTTCAACCATGATTGCGAAACCCACCCAAGCGTTTCCGGGGCAGCCCAATTTTCGTGTCAGCGACGAACGATTGATCCGGGTGACCTCGAGCGCCGCGATGCGCGTCAACACCTTGCTCCAGAAGCAAGGCCGTCCGAACGGGGTTCTGCGGGTTTCAGTTGTCGGCGGCGGTTGTTCCGGGCTGCAATACAAGATGGATTTGCAGGACACCCCGGCGAACCGGGATTTCCTGGTCGAGACCGGCGGCGTGCGGGTGGTGGTGGACCCGAAGAGTGCGCTGTATGTCACGGGCAGTGAACTGGACTACCTGGACGCGTTGGACGGCGGCTTCAAGGTGAAGAACCCGAACGCCGCGACGAGCTGCTCTTGCGGCGAAAGTTTCAGCGCCTGATCTTGAAATCAAAGTTGGGAGTTTGAGAGTTTGAGAGTTTGAGAGTTCCAATTTCGAATCCTGCCGTTGGAGGGACATGATGGATTGTTTTGCCCTGCTGGATGAGCCGCGCCGTCCCTGGCTGGATCCGGAAGCGCTCAAGCAGAAGTTCCTGGCCTCGTCCGCGCGGGTGCATCCCGACCGCGTTCACGGGCGGGGCGAAGCCGAACGACAATCGGCACAAGCCCATTACACGGACTTGAATGCGGCGTATCAGCGCCTCCGGGAACCCAGGACCCGGCTGCGGCATTTATTGGAATTGGAGCGGGGAGCAGCCCCCGGTGAAGTTCAGAGCATCCCGCCGGATCTGGCGGACCTGTTCCTGCAGATTGGCCCGCCGAGCCGCGAGGCCGACCAACTTCTGGGCGAAAGAGCGGCGCTCAGTTCGCCCTTGCTCAAAGTGGAATGGTTCCAACGCAGCCTGCATTCGAGAGAGAAACTCCAGCAACTGCGACAGCAACTGGATCACCGGATCGGCCGCCTGTTGGAGGAACTCAAAAAAATCGATCTGGAATGGGAATCCGGAGCCGCGACCGCATCAAATCGAGCGGCGCTGCTCGGGCGATTGGAGGAACTCTACCGGATGTTCGGCTACTTCGAACGGTGGACAGCGCAACTGCGGGACCGGATCGGGCAACTTTCCATTTAGCGGCGGGTGCGCCAAGGATTCCCCTGAAGCCGTCCTCAAACGCGGGCCCGGTCACATTACTGGACAGTGCCGACCGCGAACAGGACACAGGGAGTCATCGAGGCGCCGCCGATGTGGCTGGGGTTCCGAAAAACACAGGTTTGGTATGTCGCCTGCTGAACGTGGAGTCATGCAAAATACAGAAATCCTAAATCATCGTTCTGTATTTTCCCTCGCCCTCACCCTCATGGTGGAGGCACAAAGGCCCTCCTGAAACTGCCGGAACACGCCCGGCTTTAAGCCTGGCGCACTTCTGAATTGGGTTTGGTTCCCGGCGGTCTGCGAAAGCAGACCGCCGGTTTTTTGTCCTTGATTCCTCTATGAATCCGGCTCGAGCACGATCACGCCCAAAGGGGGCAGAGTCAGTTCCGCCGAACAGGATTGCTTGTGCCACTTCTCTTCCCTGGCCATCACACCGCCAAGGTTTCCCACATTACCGCCGCCATAGATCGAGGCGTCGCTGTTCAAAACCTCGCGCCACTTGCCGGGGCGCGGCAGCCCAATGCGGTATTGGTAGCGGGCCACCGGAGTCAGGCTTAGAACGACGGCCAACTCCCGTTTCTGCTCCGGATTCCGGCGGACGAAGGACAGGATGCTGCTTTCCTGGTCCGAACAATCGATCCAGTAAAAGCCGCCGGGGTCGTAGTCGGACAGCCAGAGAGCGGCTGTGGACAGATACAATTTGTTCAGGTCTTCGACGAAGCGTTGCACACCGCGGTGAAAGGGTCCGGCTTCGAGCAACCACCACTGGAGTTCTCCATTCGAATCCCATTCGTCGCTCTGGCCAAATTCGCCGCCCATGAACAGGAGTTTTTTTCCGGGGAACATCCATTGATAAGCCAGCAGGGCGCGGAGGTTTGCGAAACGCTGCCAGTCATCTCCGGGCATGCGGCGCAGCAGCGAGCCCTTGCCGTGAACCACTTCATCGTGGGACAGCGGCAGGATGAAATTTTCGTGGTGATGATACAGCATCGCGAACGTGAGGTCGTTCTGGTGATACTTCCGATGGACCGGGTCGTGGCTGAAATAGCCGAGCGTGTCGTGCATCCATCCCATGTTCCACTTGAACGAAAACCCCAATCCCCCCAGGTAGGGCGGGCGTGTGACGAGCGGCCAGGCGGTGGATTCCTCGGCGATCGTCGCCACGCCGGGAAACTCCACGTGAGTCAGGTAGTTGAACTTCCGGATAAAATCGATGGCCTCGATGTTCTCGCGGCCGCCGAATTGGTTGGGGATCCATTCCCCTTCCTTGCGTGAATAATCGAGGTAAAGCATGGACGCCACCGCGTCCACCCGCAGGCCGTCCACGTGGAACCGGTCGCACCAGAAGAGGGCGTTGGCCGTGAGGAAATTGGAAACCTCGTGGCGGCCGTAGTTGAAGATCAGCGTGCCCCAATCCTGGTGCTCGCCTTTGCGCGGGTCCTGGTGTTCGTAAAGCGCCGTGCCGTCAAACCGCGCCAACGCCCAGTCGTCGCGCGGGAAATGCGCGGGCACCCAGTCGATCAGCACTCCGATCCCGGCCTCGTGGAAGGCATTGACCAGGAATTGAAAATCGGCCGGCGTGCCATAGCGGCTGGTGGGAGCGTAGAAGCCGGTGATCTGGTAACCCCAGGAAGGATAAAAGGCGTGCTCGGCGACGGGCATGAATTCGACGTGCGTGAAGCCCATTTGTTTCACGTATTGGATGAGGGGTCCGGCAAGTTCGCGATAGTTGAAGGATTCGCCCATCGACTTCTTCCGCCAGGAACCGGGATGGACTTCGTAGATGCTCATCGGGGAACGCAAGGGATTGCCCTCGCGCCGACGCTGCATCCAGGCCCCGTCCGTCCATTTGAATTTTTTTGTGTCCCACACGATGGCGGCATTTTTGGGCGGTGTCTCGAAGAAAAAACCGAACGGGTCGGTTTTGAGGACGAGGTGTCCGTGCAGGTTTTGGATTTCGAACTTGTAATGCTCGCCTTCACCGACGCCGGGAACGAATATTTCCCAGACGCCGGAAGCCCCGAGCGTGCGCATGGCGTGGCAGCGGCCGTCCCAGTTGTTGAAATCGCCGACCACACTGACGCGGCGGGCGTTGGGCGCCCAGACGGCAAAGCTGGCGCCGGGCACGCCGTCGATAGTGCGCAATTGGGCGCCAAGTTTCTCGTAGATGCGGCGCTCGTCGCCCTTGCCGAACAGGTAGAGGTCCGACTCGCCCAGCGTCGGCAGGAATGAATAGGGATCGCGCCCGCGGCGCATGTGCCCGGCTCTGTCAGTGACGACAAGGTCGTAGGCGTAGACGCCCTGCGGCGAGGGGATGATTGCCTCGAACAACCCCGATTCGTGCACGCGATTGAGTTTGAGGCCCGGCATGTTTTTCTCGTGAGCCGGCTGGACTTCGACGGACGCCGCGTTGGGGACCAGCGCGCGCACGACGAGGCCGGAGCCATCGCCCAAGGGGTGCATGCCGAGCAGTTCGTGGGGGGAACGGTGTTGCGTCTCGACCAGACTCCGGACTTCTTCCTGGGTCAGTACCATGTTGGCCGCACTCTAACAGAGTCTTTCGGAAACGACACCAGAAAAGAGCGGCGCTAGACCGGGCGGGTGAAGAATCCGGCTCAACTGCATTCCGAGGATGTCCGGATCGCCTTCAGCCCACACCACGAAATCCGCCCTGGCCATTTTCTTCTCGATCGGCCATTGGGCGGCGATGCGCTGCTCGATTTCATCGGCGGTCCAGCCGCGCTCCAGCAATCTTCGGCGCTGGGTGGCCGCAGAACACGCGACACAGATCGTCGCGTCGCACTCCCGCTCGGCTCCCGTCTCAAAGAGCAGCGGGATGACCACGACCGCGCGCGGCCGTTGTTCGGCCCGCCAGCGATCCACCTGGGATTTCCAGCGTTCACGAATGCGCGGATGCGTGATGTCTTCCAGCTTCAGGCGCGAGGCGGTGTCGGAAAAAACAATGCGCGCCAGCTCCTCGCGCCGCAGCCGCCCATCGGCGCCGATGACGCCCGGTCCGAATACGCGCTGGATTTCCTGCAAGGCGGGCCGGCCGGGCTCGACGATGTCCCGGGCCAGGAGGTCGGTGTCCACGACCGGCACCTCGTGCCGGGACAGCCATTGTCCCGCGGCAGACTTGCCCATGCCGATGCCGCCAGTCAATCCGCAGACTTTCATGGGGCAAGCATGCCGGGCCGGCGACCTCAGTGCAACCGATGAAACTGCAACAACGACGCGTCGGCGCCCTGGTTGCAGCCGCGATCTTCACATCGCGATTCCGGACATCATCCCGTCGCGGAAACCCGAACTGAGGTTTGCGACTACGGGCCGAAGTACACTTGCCCGCACAGATTCGTGTTGAGGAAGAATCCGGAACCATAACCCAGGTTCTGCAGAAGCGCGCCGCTGAAACTCACGGTTCTTCCGGAGTTCACATCGAACGCATTACCCCGGAACAGTCCCTGCGACGGCGTCAGTGTCAGGGAGAGCCTGTTGCCTCCGGCCGTCTTGGTGACCATGTTGGCCGCGTTGAGCGTCACCGTGCTGATGATGGGCGCATAGAGGTTTGCGCCTTGCAGCACAAGTCCGTTTTGGGTGAACCCTGTCACGGGCGCCAATGCAGGATCATAAGACGAACCGAGCGAATTGTTTTGAAAGTTGAAGCCGAGCGGGTATCGCTTGGCGTTCGGATTCGGCTGCTTGATCCAACTGAACAGCCCGCTCACGTTGCCGATGTTCGCGAAGGATTGCCAGCCGAGAACCTGGCCGTTCCCATTGGGGAGGCGGAAGAACAGAGGCCACAGTCCGTCTTTGGAAACTTTGGCGCTCAGCGACATCGGAGTGCCGTCTGCGAGCGCGCCGCTGAACTGGAGGGTGCCCGAGGCATTGACCGTCACGAAACCGTAGCCATCGCCCTGCGGATTCTGCGTATCGGTCGGGTCTCCCGATCCCGGCAGGAGGATCGTGTACTTGCCGGCATAGGGGGCCCGGCTCGTGGTGCCGTTGAATACGGCGCGGTTCAGCGCGAAGTCCGCCGACCAGACTGCATTGGACGAAACGGTGCCGGTGATTTGGTCGTCGCTCAACTGCAACTGCACGGTATAGGGACCGGCCGAGTTGGTGCCAGCGCCATTCGAATCGAGATGTCCGCTGAAGGAGTAGTTCCTCGCTCCGGTCTTGAGTGTGCCGGTATAGCCACCTTTTGCCGTTGTGGTCAGGCCAATGGCTCCCGACTTCAGGAACTCAACTCCGTTCGACTCATAGAAGAGGCCGCTGTAGGAGGCGGCGGCCGGATAGGAGAAATTGGCGACCAACTGCAAACCGGCGAAAGGCACCGTGAACGTGAGAGCAGGCGGACTGGAGGTCATGTCCCCCGTCCAGCCCAGGAACTTCGCACCGGCGGCAGACTGCGCGGTCATCTTATAGGTCTCGCCGACGAGCAGTCCCTGGCCGCCGTAATTGGGAGAAACCGTCCCGTTCCCGGTGATCTGGACCGCCACAGGCGCCACCTTGAAGCTGGTTTCGGTGGCGTTGGTAATGCCGTTGCCGTCCGAATCGATGATCTGGCTGTTGCGCAGGGCGCTGTTGATCGAGCCAAAAATGTTCTGGATGGAACTGTTGGAGTTGATCAGCACGGTGGTGGAACTGTTCGCCCCGGCGTAATCGCGGACCCAGCGCAGATGGCCGCCACCCGGCTGGGTTTGATACCCGTCCAGATACTCTTCGGGCTGCATCACCAGGCCATTGGGGTTAGGGAAGAAGATGTTCGTCGGCGAAACCTTCACAGCCGCGTAATAAATGATCATGTTCGGATCAATGCGGAGCTGATGCAGGCCGAGACCCTGGCCGAAGGAACTCACGTCGAGCAGGTCCACATACATAGCATTGGTCACACCGAGTTTGGTGCTGGCGCCTTTGAACTCAAAGACCGCGGCGGAGTTGGACACCAACGTGAGCCGGCCGATGGCGGTGTTGTTGAGGTAACCCGCGGGAGTAGGGCCGCGGTCCTCGCCCGCCCAGGTATGGAGAATGGTGGGTGAGATATTCTGACCGGAATCCGTGATGGTGGTGCCCAGCAAATCTCCGGTTTGCGGTTTGACCAGGAGGTTGAAGCCGTTCTGGACGCTAATGCTGTTGGCCGAGCCGTAGTCGGTGAGCAGGTTGCTGACGCTCAAACTGAGCGCGCCGTTTGCGCTCAACTGATAGTTGCTGATCACGAGAGTGTTCGCCGAGAACCGGCAGTCGCCAACCAAAGTAAATCCCGAAAAGCTGTACCCGGCGGAGCTGTTGCCGTTTTGAAGCAGGCCGGAGCCGCATTGCACGAATATCGGCCCGTAAATTGTCGTCAGGGAGCCCGCATTCTCGAAGTAATCGCTCCTGACCTGGATGCCGGCTGCCGAGAGCGATCCTCCGCTGCCGTTGACGAAGGTCGAGTAGGGGGTTGGCCTGTCATATCCGAACACCCCCTGACTGGGGATGCTCAGGGAGCCGTTGTTGGTGAAGAAAAGAACGCGAGGCGCGTTGGTGCCGACCCAACTTGGGGACGTGTCGCTTCCAAGTGTGTTCAGACTGAGGCTGCCGTTGAGAGTGAAACTCCTCCCATCCAATAACAGCGACTGGTACACCGTGACGCTGTCGTCCATGGTCATCTGTGTGGCGTGCAAGTTCAGGTCATACACGTTTACCGGCACATTGGTTCCGAGCCCGGACGCGTCCAGAACCAGCACGTGATAGCCCACGCCGATGGTGTTGGTGATTGGCGTCAGGACGGCGAGGGTGTTCGAACCAGAGGTGGTGATGACGTAATTGATGGGGATAACGACGATGACTGTATTCGTCCAGAAGGCGCTCCAGGCGGAAATGGTGCCCCTGATTCGTCCCGTGCTGGGGAGGGCCAGATTTTGGAAAGTCAGATTGCCGCTGGCTGCGCCGAGATCGAAGCTGAGATTGTCGCAATCGATGACGGTGTTCGTGCTGGAGATCAGGTTCGACGTTTTGATGGAAACCACACCATTGGCGCGCATTCGCGTGTTGTCCAGGTTCAGGTTCTTCGAGGAGATCAGGATTGAGCCGGCGGTGTTGGTGATTCCGCCAGAGGTAGTGCTGAGAGGCCGCGAAACGGCGCTGTCGATGGAAGCCTGATAGCCTGCATACTGGCCCCACGTGATGGCACTGTTTGTGATCAAATCGAAACTCACGAGCGGATTCGTGTAGTTTCCCGAGTCGGTGAGGAAGTTGATTTCCGGCATCCCCTGGCCTGGGAGGCTGGCGGGAAGGGTGATGATGGTATTGGTCACGAGGACATTGTTGGACACGACAATGCTGACGCTAATGTTGGTATCGAAGAGAGTGGAATGCGGCAGACGATCCAGCCAGTAATTGGTCGGGCGGAAAGTATCGGCCGTGACGACATTCGCCAGCAACATAGAACTTTGCCCGCTGGCCAGGTCGTCCTCGAAATAAACGTAATTGGTCACGGCAACGCCGCCGACCTGGTCCTGTTCAGGCGCGGAGAAACGGACGATGATGTTGTCGTAGTTGCTCAGTCCCGGAGTAAATCTCGCCTGGGTTTTAAAGCCCGTCGGAGGCAAAACAAAAACTGCGCCCTTGTTGATATTCGTGATCAGAATCGTCGTGATGGGGGGAACGTTCGTGTCGGGACTATTGGTGACGACCACCAGGCCTGTGCCCAGAACATTCATGTAAGAATTGGCCACTGCCAGGGAGTTGCTGTTAAACAGAAAGGAAAACGACGGGATGCTCGTTGGCGCCGCCGGTCCAGTCGGCGAAGAGGCGATGGACTGGGAGGCGGCGTTCGTGCCGGTGGGATTTATGGCGTTGGGAGAGGGCGCCCACAGGCCGAAGGGAAACAGTTGATGTAGATCATTATCGAAACCGGCCAGAGCCCAGGTCAGATCGGAGATGGCGATGTCTGGCACGAAGAAATTTGTATTGGCCATCTTGAAGGTTCCCAAGGCTTCCTCCTGGATGGAGAGCACGTTCAACTCCCCTCTCGAAACGTCAACGTTGTTGCCCGCGAGCTCAAGCAATCCATTGGCCCCGACCTGCAACTCTCCCCGGTTGACGATATTGGCCGCCCAGATTCGCACGATGCTTGGTGCGACCACGCCATTGTTAGGCACGCCTATGTCAAAACTCGAATTATTGATGTAGAGATCCAGGTCGTACGCCTGCACGGTGGCGAGGTTGTTGTTGATGAAACTGGCCGCCATGCTGCGCTGACCGCTGCCGGCGGGGACATGAGTCAGCCAGAAGCCTTCCCAACCGTACATCAGGCTGTTGTTTACGAAATTCAACGTGTCGGACGTCTCATAGGGGCGGATGCCACCGACCACGAAGGTGCCGTTGTTGACAAAGTTGACGGCATCGACCGGTTGATTTTCCACGTAACCGTTGTTGGTATAGCCGGCGGCGACGTTTTGGGCTTTTGCCCAGCTCGGAAGGAGCGCCGTGCTCAACAGACCAAAAAGTAACAATCGTCTCATAAAAACCTTCGGAGAAGCAGGTCTCTCATCATTGATTCAAAACCTGTTGCTGCAACACTTGTATGGACGTCCCCTTTCCGTTGGGGCCCGCAGGATAAACAAACGGCACATTTGTGGTGCCATCGAAGGAACCCCAAACCCAACCTTCGCTAGCAGGACTGGCTTCCGTCATGAAATTGGGGAATTGGTTGATGATAAAAGGCCCAATATTGCCGAAGGTGATGCTAACTGTCGGCAGGATTTCGCCCGGCCCAGCCAATAGAGTCCCCGATGTGTTCAAGTCGCTGTTATTGACGGTGGTGAAGGTCCTGGCGCGTTCAAAGGGTACGCCGGAAGGACTGCCAACTCCCAAATCTCCCGCCTTAAACAGGATGTCCGGGCCAACCAACGACACTCTCTGGACATTCTGCCTTAACAGGACGCCGCGAACATCATAGTACGTGCCCGTGTAGGTGTTGGTGATGAGAACCCCGTTGAATATGCCAAAGGGAGCGCTGACTTGTCTGAAGACGATCTTATCCACACCCGGACGCGGCGCGAGATTGACGACGGCATTGCTTGCTCCCGCGGCGCCCGCGGACGACCATGGCGACGACCCGGCCGACGAAGCGCCAACTGTGCCAGGGATCAGGTTTTCCTCGTTAACTTGCGCGTAAGGGCCCCTCGCGGAATAGAGATAGCGCAAACCGCCGATATCGTCACGCGTCAAGCCGGTATAAAACTCCCCGTAAACCAGAGCGCTCAGCAGCAAGGATCCGAAGGGGTCTTCGGCTATCACATTCCCGCTGGCGACCGACGTAAATGAAGCAAACGGGTCGACGGCTTTCTCGATGGCGTCGGAGAAGCTATTCGGGGCCGGGAATTCAACGACCTGGTAAGTGTACAACACGTTGTTAACATACTTTGAGGGAAAGAGGTTGACGGGGTCGAAATTCCGCATGATGACCGTGTAGTTGGTGGCGGTGCCACTGGGTTGAACGATGCGCGACCGCAGACACCAGACGTAACGCTCCGGGCTGGCCAAGCCCATCTGCTCAACCAGTAATTGGAGGGCCTGTGATTTCAAATCCAGCAGATACACGGCATAGGCTTGATAATTGATCCGCTTGCTGTCCGTCGGGAATTCATTGAGGCTGGCGCTCATGCTCGAAAACGGCGGAAGATTATTGAGGATGGCCACCGCCTTGTTCACCTCAGTAACGCCCTTTTGCCCGAAGTAATCCACAAATGATTTGTCGAACCCGTAAGTGATCGTCCGCTCGTTCCAGCGGTATTCTTCACCCCGGTTCATCGGCCCGCCAATGTCCGCGAAGGCGAATGTCCCCGGCGAATTGTAACCAATAGCTGTCGTTTGCCACGTGTCGAACGGCCCCAGCAAACTGAAGCCCGATGCGCCATTCCCAGCCCCGACGATCGCCAGGGCCAGCAGAAACGTTTTCTGAAAAAGTCGGATCATAAAACACTCATGGACTGACGGTCTGCAGAAACTGTTGGGCAAAAAGATCGAAGCTGGTGTCGCCCACAAAAGAGGACCAGACCACGAGGAACCGACTCACGCCGTCGGAGGCTACGGCGGGCTGGATTTGACGGCTGACCGTGGTGGTGTTCACGTGCAAATCGCTGCTTGAAACCAGCGTGCCGCTCGGGGTGATGAACTGGCCGAAGACGCCCTCCCAGGGATCGATGACGTTGCCCTGTGAATCCTGCTGGCTGAGGCTGGTCCACACCGCCAAGTAAGCGGAACCTACCGCGCTCAGCCGGGGGGCGTATTGGTCGCCATAGGTATAGGCGTTCCAACGAAACGGCGCGGGAACAACCGGAACGCCATTGGTGTCGAATACGGTCCCAAACACATCCCAGCCATCCGACGATGGAACGGTCGCAGGAAAGCCTGGACCTAGATCGGTGGGACTGATGCCAGTGGGATCCGACGGATTGCTGGGAACAGCATTCACGGCACCGGCCTGCTGGCTCCAGGCGACGGCGAAACCGCCCTGAGGCGAAGCCGCCACCGACGGATTGGCACAAATGACGTTCGTGTCTGTGTTGACGGGGAATTCGTTTCCGAGCGGGCCTGAAAGCGAGAACTGCCGGGCGTACGCATCCACGCTGGCCGGGCCGCGCTGCAGTTCGGAAATCCAAACAATCACGTAGTTTCCACTAGCCAGAGCGGCCACGCCGGGAGTGCGCTGGTTGAATGAGGTGTACTGATTGACCTGGAATTCGGGACCCAACGCCTTGCCGGCCGGCGAGAAAAGCCGGGCGAACACACCCAGCATGCTGCCGTCCTGCCCATCGCTGGCCCACACAATCACCACCGTGCCATTCGTCAGGGTCACCACCTGGGGATTGATCTGATTGTATTTGGGATAGGCGCTGACGCGAACATCCTGTTTGAGGAGGAATTTGCCACTAGGGCCGATGAAGCGGGCGTAGGTTTTCTGAAAGCCGTGCTTGCCGCCCTGCCAAACGACCACGGCCCCGCCACCGTTCAACAGCGCCACCTGTGGCTTTTCCTGGTCGCCGGTGGTGGTTGCCTTGGCGACGGAGCTGACCAAAAAATTCGAGATGACCGTCAAACCGTCGTTCAGGCGCGCCGCGCGGATCCGCACTCCGGTCTTGGCCACCGAATTGTCCTGCCAGACCAGGTAACCTCCGTTCGCATTGATGGCGGCCGCGGGGTAAACCTGGTCGCCGGGAAGAGAGCCGGCGATGGGATACTCGGGACCGGAGGGGGTGAAGTTGGTTTGACCGAACACGACCGCGGGGGCTGCCACCACGAGCCACCAGCGGATCACCGTCTTCCGCGCGAACAACGACAATGACATAAATAGGTGAAGTGAACTTAACACGCTCCGAAACATTGTCCAAAACATGCTTCTGCCTTTCGGATCAAGGATTCAGCGAATAGGACTTCTGCGACGGAGGGCCGCTCTGCGCAAACGGCAGTTCGTCATCTGTGTGCACCCGATTGCCAGCCGGATCGATAATGGTGGGAGTGACGAAGATGACCAGGTTTTTCTTCGCCGACACACTGGATTCGCTGCGAAAGAGGCGTCCCACCAGGGGCAGGTCGCCGAGGACCGGCACCTTGTCCTTCAAACGGGAGGTATTCTCCGTAATCAGCCCGCCCAACACGATGGTCTGGCCATCCCAGACGATGGCGCTGGTGGTGACCTCGCGCACCCGGAAGTGCGGCAGCGGCAGTACCGCCGTCAGCGGAACGCCGGCGCCGATCTGGGCCTGGATGACGAAATTGCCGGGGGGGTCATAACCCAGGAATTCGACGACCGTCGGGATCAGGGTCATTTGGATGGTGAACCCATCCGCCGAAACGTAGGGGATCACGTCCAGGGTCGGTCCCAGGGGAACCAGGGTGGTGCCCGGAGTGATGGCTTGTTGCGGAGTGGTGGTAACATTGGCGCTGCCGGTGCCACTCACGGCGCCTCCGGTCGAGGCGGTCACGCCGCTGCTGGTGACGATGTCCTGAAGGTCCGAGACCTGTATCTGAGCCTGACGTCCGCTGAGCGTGGTGACCTGGCCTTCATTAAGAAGGTCCACACCATCCCTTTGTTCCAGGGCGTTAATTACCACCCGGAATTGAGGATCCGTGAGAATTCCAGAGAGGGTGGCGATGGCGGGTGCGGCCGAGATAGCCCCGGCTCCGTTTCGCAAGCCGCCGGTCAGTAATCCGTCGGTTGCAGAAGGCGCAATAGTGGTGCCGTTCACAGCGCTGCCAGGGAAGGTGCCTTCGGAGTTGGCCAGCGTGGATTGACCGGAGTAACTCGGAGCGGTTCCGCCTTGGGCTCCGATGGCGCCGCCAGCCATCAGGAAATTGCCGAGATACCAGTCGAACCCGAGTGCCTTGCTGTCGTTTTGGTTCACTTCCACAAATTTCACCTTAATGTTCACCTCCGGCGGAGCGATATTGAGGATTTGAACCGCTGCTTCAACAAGGTCCAGTTCCTGTTGGGTGGCGCGCACCATCAAGGTTCCTTCCCGGTCGTTGAAGAAAACGTTCTTCCCGTTCTGGGGGCTCAGATCCACGCCGACGGTCCGGAAGAAATTGATGACCGCATTTTGGACGGAGTCCATCGAATTGGTCTGGGTAACAAACCTCAGCCCGCCGCCACCGCCGCTATTGCCACCACCACCGCCACTGGCCCCGCCGCCGCCGCCCGATGATCCTCCGGCAACCTGGACCTGGGGGACCAGGCCGCCACTCCCCTGACCGCCGCCGCTGCCGCCGCTGC
>PLQC01000172.1 GCA_003159675.1 Limisphaerales bacterium | reverse complement strand
CCGCGAACATTATTTACAAGTTTTAGTTGAAATTAAACAGTTCCTCCACAAGCCCCTTCGCCCATGCGAAGGGGCCTTTGTGTACCCCGCATGCCGAAAAGCTCCGGATCCAGTCCATTCGTGTTTGCACAGGTGAAGCACGGGGTCGGGATTGACGAAATCGTCGGTCACGTCCTGCAGCCTGGCAGCACGCCTGTGGCATCGCGCACGGACACGTCTGACCTGGAAAAGGGTAGCACAGGCTACCAGCCTGTGCCGGCCGGCGACTCGCCGGCCGGAACGTAGCAGCACGCTGTCCATTTCGGACGGACATGGTATTGATTGGCCCTCGCTCTTCCACCCGGCCAGCGGCCGGGCGGGACGGGCGAGTCGCCCGTTCTACCCAAAGCATGTGGAACCTAAGCCGGTTCCTGCTGGGTCAGGCAATGCAACGAGCCGAATCCGAGCACGAGATCCACGGCATGGATGCCAACCACCGGACGGTCTTTAAACAATTCGCCCAGGATGCCGAGAGCGACGCGATCGTTTGGATCATTGAAAGTGGGAACGATTACCGCCGCGTTGCAGATATAAAAATTCGCGTAGCTCGCGGGCAGACGATAGCCGTCGAAATGGAGGGGTGACGGCATCGGCAACGGCACGACCTCGGGCCGGGAGCCATCTTCAAGCCGCAGGTCCCGAATCCGTTCCCAGTTCTCGGCGAGCGGACGGTGGTTGATGTCCCGCCTGTTCGGCTCTTTGATCAGCACGACGGTTTTCGGGTTCACGAACCGGCAGATGTCATCGATGTGGCCGTGAGTGTCGTCGCCGACGGGACCGTTCCGCAGCCAAAGCACGTTGGTCACGCCGAGATATTGCTTCAACGTCCCGTCAATCTGCTTCCGGCCCAGCCCCGGATTGCGCACCTGCACTTTTGGATGCAGATAACATTCTTCCGTGGTGAGCAACGTGCCGCGGCCGTTCACCTCGATGCCGCCGCCTTCGATCACAAAATCTTTGCCTTCATGCTTCGCGTTAAACAAATGCTTGTGAAGGAACTTGGCGGCTGTCTCCGGCACCTTCCGGTCCATTTGCCAATCCGGATACTTCGCCCAGGCGTTGAAATGAAAATGCACAATGGCCGTCTTGGACGTTGAATGTTGAATGTTGAATNNATGTTGAATGTTGAATGTTTTCTCCTGACGAAGATCGGCCCGCTGTCGCGCGTCCAGCCGCGGTTCGTCGGGTGGATGATGAATTGGACATTGGCCAGGTTCGATCCGGCGCGCTTCAGATAGCGCCGCGCCAGTTTCTCCTCGGCTTTGTGGCGAACGAGAATGCGGACGATCTCGCCGGCTGAAATCTTGCGCACCATTTCGCCGTAAACCCAGCGGATCGTGTCGAGCTTGTCCGGCCAATCGGTCGGGTTGTGCGGCCAGCCCAGCCAGGTGGCTTTGTGCCGTTCCCATTCCGCCGGCATCGAAAAACCGAGTTCGGCGGGGGTTGCGTCCGTTTCGTGCTTCAATTGCGACATAGACAATGGGGCGGAACATAGAACCTTCCGCCGCCTAGTTCAATTCACGATTCTCGCATTTAATGATTGGCAAGCGGCGCCACATTCGTATTGTGAACGGACAAAATTTTAAATTGAATTATGGCCAGAACCGAACGCGCCCATGTCCGCTCCCGTGAAGACATCTCCGAAATGCCGGAGTGGATGAAGGAAAAAAACTGCCCGCACAAGAAACAGTACATGGCGGGCAAACGCATCCAGCCCAAGAACCTCAACGGCAGGGAAAAGCTCACTTACATCATCGACGAGGTCTTTCTCGCCTACAACTCCGCCCGGCTCAAGGAAGCCTGCCAGCTTTTCGCCAACCGCATGCTCGACGCCGACGTCACCATCGGCATGAGTGTTTCCGGCGCGCTGACGCCCGCGGGCCTCGGCTGCTCCAGCATCATCCCGCTCATCAAAGCCGGGTTCGTGGACTGGATCGTTTCCACGGGCGCGAACCTCTATCACGACATGCACTTCGCGCTGAACTACCCGGTTCACTCCGGCAGCTTCAAGTTCGATGACACCGACCTGCGCGACAATGACCTCGTCCGCATTTATGACGTGGTGATTCCTTATTCGGACGGGCTGATGGCCACCGATGATATTCTCCGGGAGATCCTCATCCAGCCCGAATTCCAGAAGGAAATGGGCACCGCGGAATTGCATTACCTCATCGGGAAGTACTGCGCGGAATGGGAACGAAAGCACAAGCTCAAGGACGTCTCGGTGCTGGCCGCGGCCTATCGCGCCGGCGTGCCGTGCTACACCTCGTCGCCTGGCGACTCCACCATCGGCATGAACTTCGCCGGCGTCGAGCTGCGCGGCAACAAACTCCGCGTCAATCCCTCGATCGATGTCAACGAAACCACTTCATTCGTCCTCGGCGCCAAGCGGGGCGGCGGCCGCAGCGGCGTCGTGTTGTGGGGCGGCGGCAGTCCGAAGAATTTCATGCTCCAAACCGAACCGCAAATCCAGGAAGTGCTCCGCATCAAGGAATTCGGCCAGGACTTTTTCATCCAGGTCACCGACGCGCGGCCCGACACCGGCGGTCTTTCCGGCGCGACGCCCAGCGAAGCGGTGAGCTGGGGCAAAATAGACCCGACCAAGCTGCCCGATGCCGTCGTCTGCTATACCGACACCACCATCGCGATGCCGCTCCTGACGCACTATGCGCTGGCCAAGCACAAGCCGCGGAAGCTGAAGCGGCTTTACGATCAGCGCGGCAAACTGATGAAGGCGCTGACGAAAGAATACTTCACCCACAATAAAGTGAAGATGGTTGACGGCAGTGATCCGGTGTTCTGATTTACGATCTCGGATTTACGATTTACGTGGATTCGACAATTGACACCTGCTGCGCGCTGCTGCTCTGGGTCTGCCCCTCAGGGACATTGGCAACTTGAGGCGTTAGCCGACTGATTAGTGCGCGATTGAAGCCTGTGGAGATGCCGTTCATGGACCCTCCCATCAGCTGTTTACGCGCGTCTCCCATTTACCTTTCCCCCGAGGTGGCGTCAAGAATTGTGTGTAAAAGCGGGGAGCGGGTGACGGGTCCAGTTTTGGTTCATACGGTCAAAGACGCTAAAGAGGAT
>PLQC01000178.1 GCA_003159675.1 Limisphaerales bacterium | reverse complement strand
CTCCGGTCGATTCAATCCTTTTTTGGTCGTTCGGCGTTTCGGTCATTTCGCTGGAGATTGTTTATGCCCGGTGAACGCCTCAATCCCCAGTATGGTGAGACAGGTCGTTTCCACATTTGCCTCACCAAACTTCTTGCCTGTCGCGTCGTAATCCGTGACCCAACCCCCCGAGTCGTCCTGGAGAGCCAGTAACCTGTCGAACGCGCCTGACGGCGGTTCGGCCGGCGGCGATAGACGACTGGCGGCGAGCAGGGCAAGGCCGAGCTTGTAAGTTGAATAACATTGGTCGTGCCTGGCCGCTTCATCCATAAATCCCTTGCCGTCCCACATCCGCATGGCTGCTTCCCAGTGCTGACGGGCTGCCGGCTGGTTCTTTTCCGTGAGGCATGCCAGAAACAGAAGGTCGGCATATTTCTCCCAGCCATCGAACAATCGGCTCGTCGCCACCTCGGTGCGGATGACTTTGTTCCCAACACGACGCATGTCCTTCAGTTGATGCTGACGAAACGGCAACGGTTCTGCAGATTCCCCAAAAACCGCTTGAATCCTGCCCGACTTGTAGACTCCCTCACGGTGGATCGCCGCCATGATCCTCTGGGCGATCTTCGGATCACTGACGGCCAGCACCTTCGCGGCCAGATAGTTGTCATGAAACAGCCAATAGACCTTCGCACCACGATATTCTGGTAACAGATCCAGGTCGGGATTTAGAAGGTTCACCAAGAATGTGCGCCCCCTTTCGGTCGCATTGGAAGGCCCTGGGGAGGTCTGCCCGTGTGCTGCAAACATCAACGGCACCAAAATAATGGCCACAAAGACGCACTGCCGAATCCGGGAAGCACAGCGGCGGGTTGCTGAACCGCAATGATCAGGCCACATGTCAGTGTATATCAATTCCAACATTCTCGTCCTCCATCCTGGCACAAACTACAAAATCGGTGATACGTCGAAACCTGTAGATGAATTGCACCACACCTCGCTCTCTAAGCTCTCTCCTGTGTCTTGTGTTGGCGATGCTCTGCAAAAACTGCTCCGCGTCCTCAGTTGTGATCGGCGGTCCTTCAATCGTGTGATGCTCGCCTCCCAGCACGATGACCGGAGGCGTGCCGACGTGAAGCCTCAACTCATCTGCCCCGTCGGAATTAACAAGATGAAGGAGATCGTCCATCGAATACATGCGTTCCAAGTGGCGAACGTAAAAGGTCAGCTACGGGGGCCAGCCGCCGATGACGTTCGTATGTAACTCAGCCATGCCGGAACGATGATGTCAACCGCGAAAGCAGAACGGAAAGCGCCAACCAGCGTTGGCTCCAGTGACTTTAGGCTGCGTATTTTCGGCGCAAAAGAGAAACCGCTGTAGGCACGCCAAGAAAGATGAAGCCACAGACAGACGGCTCAGGAACAGGTGTTACCCAAACATCATCAATCGAAGGCCAACGTGTGTCGGATGGGAACACCCGGCATGAAGAAGCCCGCGTTCCGTCAGGTTCGCGGGCTGCGTCAGTGGGGCAGGGTAGCCAGCTTTCGCCGGGTAACATGTTCCCGGGCAGAGAATCGCCGTCTACCTGACCTTGAGAGCGGCGTCGATCTCCGCGATTGCCTTCTCCAAGTGCGCGGCCGCACGGTCACGATCTCGCGCCTCAAGTTTGTCGCGGGCTTCGCGCAGCAGTCTCCGGGCTTCGGCGACTTGCTCGTCGGACTTGAGCTGTCGTTCGTGTTCTGAGCCGCGGCCCTCAAGGCTAAGACCCAGGTCTTTACCTGCGGTTTCGAGTTCTTTCATTGCCTTGGCGCGATGGCCGGCGTAATCGGCGTTGGCCAGTTTCAACAGGATGTAGGCGTGGGCCAATTCTTCGCGGGGTGTTTCGGCATAAGCGCGGACCCCGAAAGACAGGCCAGCACGATCGCCACTATTTGTATGTATCTTGATCGAGATGATAATCTCATGCCTGCTGTATAACCGTCTGAATTGCGTTGTCAATCGCGTCCTTCGAGGATGAAGCGGGGAGTGGAGAGAGAGGGGCGGTTGAGGTGATGTTGTCGAACTCAATCTGGGACCCGGCCAATCTCGCACGGGTATCGGATACGCTTGTCACTGCCTGGTCGAACGCTCGGCGGCGGTGGGTTCGTCAATCGATTCGGGTAGGGGGTGGGCGCGCGCGAAGCGCGCGTGCGCCCCCCGACTGCGATAGCTTGAAGACTTCCTATGCCCGGATGGGATTGGGGGCTTCGGCGGAAAGGAAAGGTCAAGGATATGTGGGTCGCATGTAAGAATGCTGAAACGGGAATCGTTCACGCGGTATTGCTGCCGGCGGGAATGAGTCCTCACGGTTTCGCAGTGGATTGGCCTGTGGTGGAAACGAATGAGCCGTTGACCTGCCACCTGTGTTTGCAGTTTGCGTTCCGGTGGCGCAATCAGGATGCCGGGTTGAAAGCCCTGCTACCCCCTGATTTGGGCGAGCGTGGAGTTCCGGAACGTCGCTGCATGATTTGTGGTGTTCCGGTGAGTCAATGCTGTTGCTGAACGAATGGAGGGCAAAATATGACTGACGATTTAACGCCAGCGGCGATGACGACCTGGGCGGCGAAAGATTTGCCGGCCCGGCTGCTGGCGGCACAAGTGGCGAAGCTCCTGAATTGCACGACGGAAGATGTTGCCCTTCTCGTCATCGCGGGCAAGCTGCGACCATTGGGCAGGCCGAATCCCAATGCGGTGAAGTTTTTCAGTGCCGTCGAACTGATGGCGTTGCTGGCGGATCGTGAATGGCTGGATGACGCGACCAAAACCATCGGACAATTCTGGAAGCGAAAGAATGCCCAGCGCAACGGTTTGAATACTGAAAGTCTGGTGAGTGATTCGGTCGTGTCGCAAGTTCCTTTCGGTTAACCAGAGCCATACATGGCTGGATCAGCTTCGGCACATCAGGCCCAAAGAAAATTGTTGACAAAACGGTTATCACACTTAAATTATTTAAGTTATTAAGCAAAGAAAGCTTGGTTTTTCAGCCAAATCAAAAAGTGATCTATGAAACAAGAACTTGACCGGGTTAAGAATGACATTGAGACGATCCAAAGCGCCATCGGCTTGTCCTCGTCTGTGGCACAGGACTGGGTCCGGTGGATGAAACGCGACAACTGGCTATTCCTCTGGTGGTGTCTTCCGGGAGCCATGATGATTACTTCATCCTTCTTGCTGGCCGGCTACCCGGAGAAATATTTCGGTTATACTTTGGGTGCATGGACGGGGATCCTGGCGGCTGCCCTTGCGGGAGGTTTATTATTTGTCGGCATTCGGAAAACGACGGCCAACGATGGCCGCCCACAGAGCCTGATTCGGGAGTATCGGCGGTATTGGGGGCTTGACGCTAATGGCAAGTGGGCCAGTTTGGCGTTTTTGCTGGGATGCGCGCTTTATGTGTTCTGGGCATGGCATTTCCGCATTAGTCGAGGAGCATTCGGCCCGGGAGTTTGTATCCTGGCGGGTTCCACGTACCTGGTGGCTGCGATAGTTTCCAGGCAATGGTTGCTTCTGGGGGTTGCTGTTCCAGTTTTGGGCTACGGTCTTTTTGCCGCTTTGCTTTCCGGCAATGGCATGGAGGGTGGGGTTCCTCTCGGTATCACCTGCATCGCAATTGGGTTGTGCAGTTACCTTATTCAGGTCTGGCAAATCCGGAAAGTCGAACGCCAACATGAATCCCATTGATTTCAACGGTCTCGACACCGCTGTGCATGGTCCCATCCGGCTGGGCATCATGACGGCCTTGCAGGTGGATGGTCCGCTTGATTTCACGACCTTGAAGAAGCGGCTCGATACCGTCGATGGCAGCTTGAATCTACACTTGGGCAAACTTGAGGAATGCACCTACATCACCAGCAAAAAAGCGTTCGTCGATTTACGGCCAAAGACAACCTACAGAATTACCTCAACTGGCCGGAAAGCGCTCGCGAATTACTTGCAGAGCATGAAGAGCCTTATTGAATATCTGGAGTCAGCGAAAGAAAAATGACCCCTTGAATTTGGGGCTCCAAAGGAGAAGCTGGGATCACCCGCGTCTCACCCGACGGCGCGCGTAGCCCGAATTACTGCCCTCTGATAATGCCGAGTCGAAAAACTGAAAATGGGGGGATCCCTATGACTCTTGAGAGATCACCCCGACAACTCGGCATTATACGCAGCTACGCAACAAAGCCTAGTTCGCGGAGTGATATATGGCCGGGTCGGTCGGCGGTGGCAGTGACTAATGTCAGCACATTAGTGGAGTCAAAGCTGCTGGAAGAACCTTCAACGAAACCTTCAACGATTTCTTCAATAACCGAGTAGGCACTGTGTACGTGGCGTGTTAAGTCCGGTAGGCGGCGGATAGTGTCAGAAACCTCTTGAAGCCCTGTAAAATCAGCATTAAAATCCCCTTGTAAATCAGGATATTGAGGCTGGCAGTCGGTGAAGACCTCGTTCGATTCCGACCCTCGCCTCCAGTTAAAACCCTTTATTTGCAGGGGTTTTCTGCGGGTTCGGGGTCAGAGTTTCACCGGAATCTTCACCTGTTTGGCTGCCCGTTCAGAAACTGTTCACTGCACGGTCAACGCTCGGCCACTGCTCGCTAACGCGACAGTCGCCGATGCCTGCACACTCACAACCGTGAGTGAAGCAATGAAACAAGCATTCGGTCTGGTCCGGCGTCCCTAGGACGTCTTCTATCTCAAAAACAAAATCACCGGCCAACAAAAGAGCCTCAAGACAAGCGACAAGTTTGAGGCGCAACGCATCCTCCAGGCACACAACGAATCGGAGTGTCAGCCGCACTTCAACCTGTCGCTGGCGCGGGTGTACCTCAACGGCGCTGATCCGGCTCCCAACGCACCCAAGTGGTTTGCGGCGGTCCAGATGATTCGTCTCGCGGCTGACCAAGACTGGCTGCACAAGGCCACGAAAGAAGTTTCCAAATACTGGCGGCACAAGCGCGAGCGGTGTCAGACGCGTCTGCCCTCGCCACGGCTCGGCAAAATGAAAACTGATGAAAGTAATTAATTTTATTCAGAATGCTGGCTTGGATTTGAATAGGTGGCGTCAAGAATTGTGTG
>PLQC01000162.1:14868-30618 GCA_003159675.1 Limisphaerales bacterium | reverse complement strand
TTTCCCTGTTCATGAGCCTTGTCCTACGCCCAGCCCAAAACCTTGGCAAGCATATTTTTAAGCCGGAATCCGCACCCAATGGGCAGGCTCCTTTTGAGTCGCTTTCGGGCTTGATTTCCGGATGTGTAAAGACAAACTGAGTTTGTCTTTCTCAGGGGTTCATTATGGGCGAGGATTCCAATCATCAACCCAGTCAGGGGTGCCGCTTCCCGGATTGGCCAGTGAAATTACAGGCGGATGGGTCGTTGACCCCCGAGCTACGGGCGAGTTATCGGGTTACGATCCTGGGTTTCCTGGAGTTCTGCCGGCGCCGGCGAACCGCTCCCGCCGTGGCTGCGGCTCGGGAATACGTGGAAGTAATTTGGTTGTTCGAGGCATTGGAGGGTACGCCGCGGTTGATGGCGGAACTGATGTTTGGCAGCGGGGTGCGCCTGATGGAACTGCTGCGTTTGCGGGTGAAGGATGTGGACCTGGAACGCGGCCAGTTGATCGTGCGCGGGGGCAAAGGCGGCCAAGACCAGGTGGGCACGGACATCCGGACGGTGCAGGATCTATTGGGACACAAGGATGTGGCAACGACGCAGATTTATACGCACGTGATGAAAAAACCGGGAATGGGAGTGAGGAGTCCCTTGGACAGCAGTTGAGGGGCAATCGGTTTTGGGGATTGGGAGATCTCATGCGAATTCCTCGCATCCTCGTGGATCCAGGATTCGCGCGGACAGGGCTGTTCGCGCCCCGCCCGAGTTGGGCAGCACACCCTTCAGATGCGCCCGTCCCGGCGCCCGCGCGCCGCAGAAAGATTGAAAGCGATGCTCCCGCGGAGTATGTAGTCTGCCCATGTCGCGCTGGCGAACCTTGTTGATTCTGGGTCGTGTCTCGAACCTGCCCACCGTCTGGTCCAATTGCCTGGCCGGGTGGTGGCTCGGTGGCGGCGCAACCGTGGGCAAACTCCCGTTCGTGCTCGCCGGCGCCACTTGCCTTTACCTCGGCGGCACGTTCCTGAACGACGCCTTCGACGCGGACTTCGACCGCCAGCACCGTCGCGAACGCCCGATCCCCTCCGGCAGCATCTCAGTGGAAACCGTCCGGCGTTGGGGTCTGGCCTGGCTCGTACTGGGAACGCTTTCGCTCTTCCGTCTCGGGATGGAAGCCGGAGTCCTTGGCCTCGTATTGCTGCTTTGCATCCTCCTCTACAGCGCCATTCACAAGTTGATCACCTTTTCCCCCTTGCTCATGGGCACCTGCCGCCTCCTCGTTTACATCGTCGCGGCATCCGCCGGGACCGACGGCGTGACCGGCAGGGCCGTGTGGTGTGGGTTTGCCCTCGCCGCCTATGTGCAGGGGCTCAGCTTTATCGCCCGCCGCGAAAATGCCCGCGGCCCTCTCTCTTATTGGCCTTTGGCCCTCCTCGGCGTTCCCATCTTCCTCGCGTGCATCATGGATGCGGGCGTTTATCGTGAGGCGGGACTTGCGCTGTCCGCGATTCTGGCGCTCTGGAGCGCCCGCAGCCTGCATCCGGTGCTGGGATCTGTCGGCGCCCCCATCGGACGCGCGGTGTCAGGCCTGCTGGCGGGAATTGTGTTCGTCGATCTGTTGGCCGTGGCCGACGCACCGCACCCGTTGTGCGCGGTTTTTCTGGCGTTGTTCGGTCTTGCCGTGGTCGCCCAACGCTTCATCCCGGCAACCTGACCGGCGCCACCCAAGCAACCCGTTTAAAACCACTTTCCATTGTAAGAGCCGACGCAGGGGCGTGTTGCCCAAACATGGCGGGGCGCGGACAGCCTGTCCGCGCGAACCCTGGATGCACGAGGATGGAAGGAATTTCTACGAGTTATCCGACTCGCGGACTCAGTGGTCCGCGCTCCGAGTCTTTGGGCAACAGGCCCGCAAGGAGGCTGAAATCTCCTCGGAAACGAGGGTGAATTCAGAGCCTCCTCACGTCGGCTCCTACTTTTTCAACGGGCTGCTCGTCCTCGATCGCCTGCGTTCGCGAAAATCCGACCGATCCACAGAGGATTGCCCCGATCCGCGGAAACCTGGCTCAGGCAGGCACCGACCGCTCTGGGACCAGCTTGGCTTTCGGAGAATGCGACCGGAGCCGGGCGATGATCGCCGGCAACTGTTTCAGGACGAAATCCACCTCGGCTTCCGTGTTGTAAATGCCCAGGCTGAAACGGACGCTCCCGCGGGCGCGGGACACGCTGCAGCCCATCGCCATCAAAACATGCGAGGGATCCAGCGAACCCGACGTGCAGGCCGAGCCGCTCGAAACGCAAATGCCCAGTTCATCCAGCAACAGCAGCAATCCTTCCGCCTCGACGCCCTCGAAGGAGATATTCGAGGTGTTTGGCAGCCTCGGCTCCTTCGCCCCGTTCCGGACGGCGCCGGGAATGGAATGCAGGATGCCGCTTTCGAGCTTGTCGCGCAGGCCGCGAATGCGCTTGTTCTCCTCCGCCAGATGCGCCAGCGCAAGTTCCGAGGCCCGGCCGAAACCGACGATGTTCGCGACGTTCTCCGTTCCCCCGCGCCGCCCGCGTTCCTGGCTTCCGCCAATGACGTAGGGATGGTACTTCGTCTTCCGCTTCACGTAGAGCAGCCCGATGCCTTTTGGAGCGTGCAGTTTGTGGGCCGAAAGCGACAGAAAATCCAGCCCCACGTCCCTTACGTCGATTTTTAACTTGCCCGGCGTCTGCACGGCATCGGTGTGAAACGGCACCGCCTTGCTCCGGCAGATGGCGGCGATTTCTTCGATCGGGAACAGGACCCCGGTCTCGTTGTTGGCCCACATCACAGACACGATCGCCGTGTCGGGACGAATCGATTTCTCCAACAGGTGCAAATCCAGGCCGCCGTCCGATTCGACCGGCAAATAGGTGACCTCGAATCCCTGCTTCTCGAGCGCGGCGCAGAATTTGATGTTCGCCGAATGCTCCACCGCAGTCGTCAGGACGTGCCGCTTTCCGGGGTGCGCCGCGAGCGCGCTGTGGAGGGCGGAGTTGTTGCTTTCCGTGCCGCAACTGGTGAAGAGGATCTCTCGCGGCTCCGCGTTGACCAGCGCGGCCACTTTCTCCCGCGCGGACTCCACATCCCGCGCCACCTGCCTGCCGAACGTGTAAACGCTCGAAGGATTGCCCCAATAATCCCGCAAAAAGGGAAGCATCACCTCCACCACCTCGGGCGCAACCCGCGTCGTGGCATTGTTGTCCAGATAGTAAATCGTGCGCTGACTCATCTTCATTAACCTTCAGACACCCCGCTCGGAATGCCTTCAACCATTCGGTGGAACAATCAGACTGGAATCTGCGGAAAAAATTTGCGAGGCAAAAAGCTTGCTTTCCGGACCATAAAATTCAGTTTGACAACCCCTATCCCCAGAGTAGATAATCATACATAACATTACTGTTTAACTAGTGATTACAGAAACGCCAGCTAAAGTGACGCATAACGAGGTCATCAAGGACGCGATCCCGACTCTCGCCGGGACCATCGCCGCGACGATTGCGGATGCTTCCACCGATCATTTTTCTGAGGATGACAACCAGTTCCTCAAGTTTCACGGTTCCTATCAGCAGGACGATCGCGACCTGCGCAAGACCGGAAAGAAATATATCATGATGGTTCGCGGGCGCATTCCCGGCGGGGTGATGTCGTCCCGGCAATGGTCCGTGTTCGACGATCTCGCCTCGCGATACGGCAACAACACTCTCCGGATCACGACGCGCCAAAGCATCCAGTTCCACGGCATCGTGAAGGACAATTTGCGGCCGCTGGTAAAGGCCATCAACGAGGCATTGCTGTCCACTCTCGCCGCGTGCGGCGACGTCAACCGCAACGTGCTCGCGCCCCCCACTCCCGCCTACACCCGCGCCCGTGAACGGGTTTTCGCGGATTGTGTCCGCGTGGCCGACGCCCTCAAACCTCAAACCAGGGCCTATCACTCGATCTGGATCGACGGCGAACAACTCGATCTCGAGGACGCCGCGAACAAGAATTTCGTCGATCCGCTCTACGGCAAAACTTATTTGCCCCGCAAATTCAAGGTCGCCTTCGTCATTCCGCCCGTCAACGACCTCGACGTCCTCACGAACGACGTCGGGTTGATCGCCATCGTGGAAAACGACGCGCTGGCCGGCTACAATCTCGCCGTGGGCGGCGGCATGGGACGCAGTCATGGCAATGAGGCCACCTACCCGCGGCTCGCCGATGTGATCGGGTTTTTCAAGCCGGACAAACTGGTGGATGTGGCGAAGGCGGTGCTGACGATTCATCGCGACTTTGGCGACCGCACCGACCGCAAGCACGCGCGCCTGAAATACGTCGTGGCCGAACGCGGCGCGGATTGGACCCGGGCCGAGGTGGAGAAACGCGCCGGCATGAAGCTGGAACCCGCCCGGCCGTACACGTTCACGACCACCGGCGATCTTTACGGCTGGCACAAGGCGGTGGACGGAACCTGGTTCCTGACGCTTTTCGTTGAAACCGGGCGTGTCAAGGACGCCGAAGGCCGGCGGTTGAAAACCGCGCTGCGGCAGGTCGCCGGGAAATTCCCCGGCACGGAATTCCGCCTGTCCGCCAACCAGAACGTCCTCCTCGCCAACATCCCGGAGTCGGACAAAGACTCCATCAACTCGCTGCTCGCCGCGCACGGTGTGAGGACGGAGAACCAGGCGAGCGTGCTCCACGCGGCTTCGATGGCCTGCCCGGCCCTGCCCACGTGCGGGCTCGCGCTGGCCGAGTCGGAACGCATGCTCCCGGCATTGATCGATCGCGTCGAACAACTCTGCGCCGAAGTCGGCCTCGCCGGCGAGGAAATCATCATCCGCTCGACCGGCTGCCCGAATGGCTGCGCCCGGCCGTATATGGCGGAGATCGCCTTCGTCGGCAAAGCCCCGAACAAATACCAGATTTACCTGGGCGGCAGTGAAACCGGCACCCGGCTGAACCGGCTCTACAAGGATTCCGTCAAGGGCGACGACATCCTCAACGAACTCCGGCCGGTGCTCTCGCGCTTTGTCAAGGAACGCACCCCCGGCGAGCGTTTCGGCGACTGGTGCCATCGCGGCTTCCTGGACGCCCAACCCTCTCCCGCCGTGTGAAGCCGCCCCGCCGCGCGCGGACCGCAATCTCCCCCGCCCATCCAATCCCGATGACGACCGATTCAATCGCCAAGGCCAATGCGGACCTGCGCCATCAACCCGCCCAGGAAATCGTGAAATGGGCCGTCGCCCAGGCTGGCGGCCGCGCCATCGTTTCGACCAACTTCCGACCCTACGAAGCCGTCCTGCTGCACCTCTGCGTGCAGGCGCAACCGGACATCTCGGTGCTCTGGGTCGATCACGGCTACAACCGGCCGGCCACTTACCGCCACGCCGAACAGTTGAAGAAACAGTTGAACCTGAACCTCAAGGCGTATCTGCCCAGAATCACTGTCGCGCACCGCGACGCGGTTTACGGCGAGATCCCGACCGCAGCCAACGAAAAGGGACTCAAGCAGTTCAGCGCGCTGATGAAGCTCGAGCCGTTCCACCGCGGCATGAAGGAGCTGGCCCCGAAAGTCTGGATCACGGCGCTGCGAAAAGTCCAGAATCCGAACCGCGCCGGCCTGGACATTGTTTCCGAGGACAGAAACTTCAATACGCTCAAGGTCAGCCCCGTTTTTGGCTGGAGCGACGCGGACATGGAGCGTTACCTGGAGCTGCACCATCTGCCGAACGAGTGGGACTATTTCGATCCGGCAAAGGCCGATGAGAAGCGCGAGTGCGGCTTGCACGCCGACTGGGGCGCCAACGCTGCGGTTTCGGCCGGGGCCGGAATCTAGAACCCGCTAAAAAGGTGGACTTATAAATCCAGCTCACCCCACAATTCGCCTATGGACTATCTGTCGAAACTGGAAAACCAGAGCATCTACATCCTGCGCGAGGCGTTCGCCAAGTTCGAGAACCTCGCCATGCTCTGGAGCATCGGCAAGGATTCCACCGTCCTCCTCTGGCTGGCGCGCAAGGCGTTCTTCGGCCACGTTCCCTTTCCGCTCGTGCACGTGGACACCACCTACAAAATCCCGTCGATGATCGAGTACCGGGACCGTCTCTGCAAGGAGTGGAATCTGCAGCTTGTGGTCGGCAAGAATGAGGAGGTCCTTAAAAGCGGCGCCACGTTCCCGAACGGCAAGGCCACCCGGGTGGAATGCTGCGGCACGCTCAAGAAAGACGCCCTGAAACAGGTCCTCGACCAGCATCACTTCACCGGGGTGATCGTGGGTGTGCGCCGCGATGAAGAACCCACCCGCGCCAAGGAACGTTACTTCAGCCCGCGCGACAAGAACATGGAATGGAACGTCGAAGACCAGCCGCCCGAGCTTTGGGACCAGTTCAAGACCGATTACGAGAAAGGCGCGCACATCCGCATCCATCCCCTGCTCCACTGGACCGAGCTCAACGTGTGGGAATACATTGAGCGCGAAAACATTCCGGTCACCCCCCTCTATTTCGCCAACGCCAAGAACGAACGCTACCGAAGCCTCGGCTGTTTTCCCTGCACGTTCCCCATCCACTCCACCGCGCGGACCGTCCCGGAAATCATCGAGGAACTGCGCAACACAAAAGTTCCCGAACGCTCCGGCCGCGCCCAGGACAAGGAAAGCGAGGATGCCTTTGAAAAACTCCGGCGGGATGGGTATATGTGAGAACGAGCGTGGAAACCGCCGCCGCTCCGTCGCGCTCCGCCGGCCAACCACGAATCACACGACATGACACACAAAGACTCCACTCCCGGCAAAACCCCCATGGAAACCCACCCTCCAGGCGGAACCGCCGCCCCTCACGAACAACTCAAGATCGTGATCGTCGGCCACGTGGACCATGGAAAATCGACGTTTGTCGGCCGGCTCTTCCACGACACCGGTTCGCTCCCCGATGGCAAGCTCGAACAGCTCCAGAAGGCGGCCGAACGCCGCGGAGTCCCCTTCGAATGGGCCAACCTCATGGACGCGCTGCAATCCGAGCGCGACCAGAACATCACCATCGACACAGCGCAAATCTGGTTTCAAACCCCCAAGCGCCAGTACGTGATCATCGACGCCCCCGGCCACAAGGAGTTTCTCAAAAACATGATCACCGGCGCGGCCAATGCCGAAGCGGCATTACTCCTCATCGACGCACATGAAGGCGTCCAGGAAAACTCGCGCCGCCATGGCTATCTGCTGAACCTTCTGGGCATCCGCCAGGTCGCCGTGCTCGTCAACAAAATGGACCTCGAAAATTACAGCGAGGCCCGGTTCAACCAGATCGAAACCGAATACCGCCAATGGCTCGACACCGTCGGCATCACCCCGAAAGTCTTCATCCCCATCGCCGCCAAACACGGGGACAACATCGCCTCGATCAGCGCCCGGATGCCCTGGTGGCACGGCCCGACCGTGCTGGCGACGCTGGACGACTTCAAAGTCTCCGATCCTCCCATTAACCAGCCGCTCCGATTCCCCATCCAGGACGTTTACCGTTTCGACGAACGCCGCATCCTGGCCGGGCGCATTGAAGCGGGGTCCATCAAGGTGGGCGACCGCCTCGTGTTCTCGCCCACCAACAAGGTCAGCACGGTCAAAAGCATCGAGCGCTGGAATGCGCCCGCCACCGAGTCCGCCGCCGCCGGGGAATCCGTCGGCATCACGCTCACCGAGCAAATCTTTGTCGAACGCGGCGTCATCGCCGCCCTGGAAACCGCCCCGCCCTACGAGCTGACCCGCTTCAAGGCCCGCGTTTTCTGGCTCGGCAAGAAACCGCTCGCCCGGAAGAAAAAATACAAACTCAAACTCACCACACAGGAGGTCGAATGCGAAGTGGACTCCATTGAAAAGGTCATCGACGCCTCCACGCTCGCCACCGTTTCCCGCAGCCACAACGAACTCTTCGTCGGCCGCCACGAAGTCGGGGATCTGACCCTCCGGACCCGGAAGCCGCTCGCGTTCGACACCCTCAACGACATCGTGCCGACCGGACGGTTTGTCATCGTGGACGGTTTGGACGTCTCGGGGGGCGGCATCATCGCCGAAGACAATTATCCCCGGCGCACTCATGACGGCCATACGAAGAGCGACAACATTTACTGGAGCCACGGAAAGGTCACCGTCGCCCAGCGCGAAGCGCGCAACGGCCAGCAGGGCCGGGTCCTCTGGCTCACCGGCCTGTCCGGGTCCGGCAAGTCCACCATCGCCACGGAACTCGAACGCCAGTTGTTCAATCAGGGACGGCACGTATACGTGTTGGACGGCGACATCGCCCGCCACGGGCTTTGTTCCGATCTGGGCTTCTCACACGAGGACCGCAAGGAAAACATCCGGCGCATCGGCGAGGTGGCCCGGTTGTTTGCCGATTCCGGCGTCATCTGCATCACCGCCTTCATCTCCCCCTATCGCTCCGATCGCGATCTCGTCCGCAAGATCCTCCCCCGGGACCGCTTCGTGGAGGTGTATGTCAACGCTCCGGTGCAGGTGTGTGAAAAACGCGATCCGAAGGGCCTTTATGCCAAGGCGCGCTCGGGCCAGATCAAGGAGTTCACGGGCGTTTCCGCCCCCTACGAAGCCCCGCCCGCCCCTGACATCGAGCTGCGCACGGACAAACTGACCGTGGCGGAATCGGTCGCCGCCATCATGGAATACCTCGCCCTCCAGGGCGCCGACAGCGAAGTCTCGATTTGACCCTCGCGCATTTGCAGTGGATTTTTTTCGGCGAATGGTACAAGAATGCCGCCATGTCAGAGAAAAGTCTGAATGAAGTCATGCGGGACATTCGGTTGCTGTTCCAGAAGGGGAACGACGCGCTCCAGCGCGAAAATTACGATTACGCCATCGACCTGTACAACCAGGTACTGGCAAAAGAGCCCACCTTCTTCGATTGCCGAAAGGCGTTGCGGAGCGCGCAGTTCAAGAAGGCGGGCGGTGGAGGCGGTTTTTTCAAAAAGGTTCTGCACAGCGCCAGCTCGTCGCCCATGGTCGCCAAGGGGCAGATGGCCCTGCGCAAAGACCCGCTGGAGGCACTTCAGATCGCCGAGCAGATTCTCAACCACGATCCCTACAGTTCCGGCGCCCATCGCATCGTCGTCGAAGCCTCCCTGGCCCTCGAAATGCCACGCACGGCTTCCGTCTCCCTGGATGTCCTGGTGAGAAACTCGCCCAAGGACAAAGCCCTGGCCATCGAATTTGCCAATGCCCTGGCAGAAATCGGCGAGCGGGCCCGCGGCGAAAAAGTCCTCTCCGAACTTTCCCGCGTCTTCCCCGCCGACAACGAAATCGCCCAGGCGCTCAAGGATTTGTCCGCGCGCAACACCCTTAACCAGGGCGGCTATGATGCGATCGCTTCAGGACAGGGCTCGTATCGCGACATTTTGAAGGACCAGAAGGAAGCCGTGTCGCTGGAACAGGAGCAGCGGGTGCAAAAAAGCGAGGACAAGGCCGAGCAACTGATGGCCGATTACGAAGTCCGGCTCAAAACAGAGCCCGACAACCTCAAGGTCATCCGCAACCTGGCTGAACTCTACACGCAGAAGAAGCAATTCGACCGCGCGCTGGAATATTACCAACGCATCCAGAATTCCGAGACCGGCGCAAGCGACCCGACTCTGCAGCGCGCGATTTCGGAAACCACGGTGCGTCAACTGGATGACCAGATCGAAAAGCTCGATCCGTCATCCCCGGACCACGCCCAGAACCTGGCCAGGCTCAATGCCGAAAAACTGGCCTTTCAAATCAGCGACTGCCAGAAACGCGTCGAAAAGTTTCCCACCGACCTCGCCATCCGCTACGAAATGGGGGTGCTCTATTTTCAAACCGGCAAGATCGGCGAGGCCATCCAGGAATTCCAAACAGCCCAGAAGAACCCCCACAAGCGCATCGCCGCCCTGAATTACCTCGGCCAGTGTTATGCCAAACGCAAAATGTTCGACCTTGCCGCGCGCGCCCTCCAGAGCGCGGTCAAGGAAAAGCCGATCTTCGACGACGAAAAAAAGGATCTGATCTACAACCTCGGCTCTGTGTTCGAAAGCTGGGGCAAAAAGGACGAAGCCATCGAACAGTTCAAGCAGATTTACGAAGTCGATATCGGCTACCGCGACGTCGGCGCGAAGGTGGATGCCTTTTACGCCGGACAGTGATCGTCAAAGGCCGCTAATTGTCCCGCTTCAACAGGTGCTCCGCCAACGCTTCCAGCGCCGGGGCGCGCCCGCGAAAGATTCTCAGCGCGTCGAAGGCCCGCTCCGTCAACTGCCGGGCTATCCGTTGCGATTTCTCCAAACCGATGATGGAGGGATAGGTCGCCTTCTGCGCCTTCGTGTCCTTGCCCGCGGTTTTGCCGAGCTTCTCGCTCGTCTGAGTCACGTCCAGGATGTCATCGATCACCTGGAACGCGAGGCCGACGTGGTAACCGAAATCCGTGAGCGCTTCGAGCTGCGCAGCGGTGCAATTGGCGCTCATGCCGCCGAGGCGGACGGAACAGCACAGCAGCGCCGAGGTCTTGCGCTCGTGGATGTAGCGGAGTTGCGACGCGGAAATTTTCTTCCCCTCGCCCTCCAGATCCGCGACCTGTCCCGCGATCAGTTGAAGCGAGCCCGCGGCCCGGGCGAGTTCCAGGATGATCCGCTGATGCCGGTACCGCTGCCACCCCTTGCACTGCGCGGCAATCTCGAACGCCTGCGTCAGCAGCGCGTCGCCGGCCAGCACCGCGATCCCTTCCCCGAACACTTTGTGGTTCGTCAGTTTGCCGCGCCGGTAATCGTCGTCGTCCATCCCCGGCAAATCGTCGTGCACGAGCGAATACGTGTGGACGCACTCCATGGCGCAAGCCAGTGGCATCGCGTCCGCTTCCGGGCCGCCGCATGCCGCCGCCGCCGCCAGACACAGCGCCGGGCGGATCCGCTTGCCGCCCGCGAACAGGGAATACCGCATCGCCCGGTGGATGGTCGCGGGCCGGGCCGTCCCTGCGGGCAGGAACCCGTCGAGCGCCTTGTTCACACCGGCCGTGCTGGAGGCCAGAAACGCGGCCAGATCAAAAACACGCTTCGCGCGCGAGCCAGAACCATGGATTGTCGCAGACATGCGCGGTTGTTTTAGGAAATGGCGTTTTCCGGCGCAAGCGGATTCGGAAGTTTTATATTGCAATCAGGCCGGCAACGGCTATTCTTAACTACTCGACTTTGAACACCCTTGGAAGACTTTGAACGCTGAACTGACCAAAAAAGCATTGGAGAAGGTTGGCAATCCCAACATTCTGATCAACCTGATTTCGCGCCGCGTCCGCCAGCTCAACTCCGGCGGGGGCGCCTTGAGCCGCCCGCTCCTTGCCGACGTCGGAAACATGGGAGCCGCCGATATTGCGCTGACGGAGATCGTCGAGGGCAAAATGGGTTTCGAAATCCCGGAACCCGTGGAACTGACGCGCCCGAGTTTGAAGAAGCGCGGGAAAAAGCGCTAGCCCGACACCAGCCCGCAATCGGTAATGGTACGGTTTGGTGGGGCGAGACTCCCGGCGAGCCGCTGGCCGGGCGAACCTTTCGGTGTTCGGCTCGCCAGGACGCTCGCCCCACCCACCGTTTGGCCAAACTGTACCACCACCCCGCAATCCGGCGACTTGCCATCCGGCGAAATTCGCGGATACCATTTTGGCGACCATGGCCGACATCGTGACGAATTCGAAAGCGCGGCGCGACTACCATATCCTCGAGACCTTCGAGGCGGGTATCGTTTTGCGCGGAACCGAGGTCAAAGCCCTTCGCGCCGGGAAGGGCCAGATCAGCGATGCGTTCGCCCGTGTCGAGGGCACCGAGGTTCTCCTGCACAACGCCCATATCGACGAGTATTCGCACGGCAACCTTCAGAACCATGAGCCGAAGGCCACGCGCAAACTGCTGCTTCATAAATCGGAGATTCGGAAGTTATTCGAGTTCGCGTCCATCAAAGGCCACGCCCTCGTCCCGCTGTCATTTTACTGGAAAAACGGCAGGGTGAAAGTCGCGCTCGCCGTGGGCAAAGGCAAAGCGCAGTATGACAAGCGCGAAGACATGAAAACGCGCGACGCCGACCGGGAACTCAAACGCGCGCAGATGCACCGGCTTAAAAGCAAGTAACCGCGAGTGGAGAAATGGAAGGTGGAACAAAAAGGGGATGGCGCGTTCCGCCATCCACCTTCTTCAATTCCAAATCCTCGCCGGGTCAGGCCTTGGGCGCTTCTTCCTTCTTCCAATTCCGCTTCGGCGCCTTGACCACCAGGCCTTTCTTGAGCGCGCTGGCGCAGACGCGGATGTAACGGACCTCGCCGTTGGGCATCTGTGCCTTCACCCGTTGCAGGTTCGGCAGGAAGCGCCGCTTCGTGATGGCCGTCACGTGTGTGCCGATGCCGCCCTGCTTCTTCGGCTTGCCACTGCGCCAGATAATGCTGCCCTTCATCGGGCCCTTGCCGGTCAACTCACAACGTCGTGCCATAAAATTCCTGTTTCTATTTAAAGAGCCTGAGACATTAGCACCCGCGAGCCGTGTTGCAAGCATAAACTCGGCCCATAAATTCGGCAATTCGGCATTCGGCAATTCGGCACATCTCACGCTTGCGGCTACGGACCGGCGTTGCCCGCGCGTTCGATGGCCCACGCCGTGGCATCTGCATCCAGGCGACGCGCCTGCTGCTCGAGCGCGTCCGCGCGGATGGCGTCTCCGCGCAGTCGCGCGAGGACCGACCGCGTCGCCAGCGCCGCCGCGTCCGCACTTCGCTCGACTCGATCCAATCGATCCAGAGTGGCCACCGCTTCATCGAGTCGCCCGGAATGGATCTGGAGGAAGGCGATGCCGAGAAAGGCTTTGGTGCTCGGCGGTTCGCATTCCGTAGCTTTGCGGAACGCCGGAAGCGCCTCCCCGGGCCGCCCGAGCGCCGCGAGCGTGGCGCCAAGATTGTTCCATATCCCCGCCTCGTCAGGGCTTCGAATCAAAGCCGCCCCGTACGCCTCCCGCGCTTCCTCCAGGCGGTTGAGGGCCGCCAACACGTTGCCCCGGTGATCAAGCGCCGTCGCGTCCCCAGGGTCCAACTCGAGGCTGCGATCGATGTCGCTCAGGGCTTCCTGGAAATGCCCCTTCTCATACCACGCCATCGAGCGAAAAAGAAAGTCGCGCGCGAAGGAGGGAAGTTTCGCTCCGAACCAGTTGTGGAGGGAGAGTGCCGCCATCAAAACCATCCCTGCAACAAGGCACGCCATTCCGCGAGGGTTGCGGCGGCGCACCATTTCAATTCCGGCAGCCAAACCACCCCCGCCGATCGCCGCCATGACGGGCCACACCGGATACCGGTACCGGTCGCACACGAAGAAGACGACGTTCGCAGCCGAGTAGAGGAAGGCATAAGCCAGGAGGATGAACAGCGCGTCGCGATTCCCCGAGCGCGCGGCCGCCCAGATGCCGGCCGGCGCCAGCATCAACAACACAACCCATCGCACCGGCAGCACGCGGAGCCAGACAAACTCCTCCTGAAGAAAAGCAAACGACTTGTTGTTGGGCACCTCCGCGTTCCAGAATGTGAGCCAGCACTTCTTGGCCATCAACCGGAGCCAGCTTGCGGGGGCCGCCCTGATTTCGTCGAGGGTCCGCCGGGTCCAGTACCGGGAGATCGCCATGGGATCCGAATCGGGCTGGCGGCCCTGCGCCCGCATGGCCGCCGCATACTCCTCACGCGCCCAGGTTTCAACCGAATCCTGATAGCGCGCGCCATAGGTGATGCGCCGCTCCTGTTCCGGCGCCATCCCGTCAGCCGTGCGCTTGTTTCCCAGATACAGATTCACGCCGCCGGCGTTCGGGATGAGATGAAAGTGGTTCGACTGCCGCATGTTGACAACACCCCACGGGATGGCCATGGCCAACCCGCCGACCAGCCCCGCCAAGGGCAGCAGCGCGGCCCGGTTGCGCAACCGCCACCACCGCCAGCCGGCGAACAGCGGATAGACCGCCATGAAAACCAGTATGTTCGCGCGTGCCTGCGATGCGAACACCGTCAGCGCGCCGCACAGCAGCCACCCCAGGCCGCTTTTCCAGCCCGTGATCCCGGCCGTATGCAGGTGCAACAGCAGTCCGAGACAGATCAGAAAGGTGTAGCTGGACTCGATCAACAGCTCGCCCTCGAAGTAAAGCGGCACGGGCGACAGCAAGTACAACGCCCCTCCCAGCACTCCGCCGAGCCGATGCCGAAACAGCCGCGCCCCCAGCAGGGCCACGATCACGACGGTCCCGATCCCGAGAAGATGTTGCGCGAACAGGGCGAGATCGATTCCCCGGGAGCCGCCGAGCCGATAACAACCCGCCAGATACAGGGGATAAAGCAGCGGCCTGAACCCATGAAGCTCGTGAAGATCCTCTCCCGCCAGCAGCATTCTCGCCACCGTATCGTAATACTTCTCATCCAGCGTCGGCACACCAAATGACGGTGACCGAGCGTGCTCGACGAAGTAAGCGATCCGCACGATCAGCCCCAGCAGCATCAGCACAACGAGGCACCTCCTGAACACGGGAGGCGAAATATCCTTGCCGAAGACGGAACCGGTGTGTTCTTCCGTGCCGTCCAACGCCGTGGAATTCGTTGGATTCTCCAGCTTCATGGATTGCCGGCGACATGCTGTGAACATGGGATGCAAGAGTCAAGGTTGCCCCGCGACTGTCTCGCGTTGGCAGGGACGACCTGCGGCTGGTCCTCGGCGGACACAGCCGCGCTCCCCGGCCTTACGGACCGCGACTGTGTGCAAAGCACCAGTCGCTGCGCGTGGGACAAGAAGGACACGGGGGGCATCTACCTCACGCATCTTGACCGTCTCAACGCGTCACGCAGTCAGCCGAGCCGCAGCACGCCGAATTCATCCCTCACACGGGCGCTGCTCCACAACCATTCCTTCGGATCGAGCACGAGTTTTGCCTTCGTAGGATTGTTCTCGATATAACGAACAGTCTTCCGCTCGTGTTCGGCATCGCGCATGTAGATGTCAAAGTAGTCTTCCGCCCAGAAAGCGCCGCGCCGTTTCAGCAAGCGGTTCGCTCTGCTTGCCGTGTGCTTCTTCCAACTCTCCACAATCCTTGACATCGGAACGGTCTTTGTCTTGAACAAGACATGGACGTGATTCGCCATAATGCACCAGGCGTGCAGCTCGTAGCGTTCACCGTGAAACATCTTCAGTCCGTCCTCAACAACCCTGGCAATTTGCGGTTGCTTCAAATGACACTCGCCAAAACCCTTGTCAAGGTACGCTTCCAGTTCAGCGTGGCGCTTGCGATTGTCTCCAATTATCCACAAATGCTCCCACTCCGAACGCAAGGCCATCGGGAAACTGTTCGTCAGACGGAACGTGACGAACTGGGTCAAACCCGGTTCATCACGGTGGGCGAAATAACCTCGTTCATGCCAACCACGAAAGCCGCGCCGGGCATCCTCCCGTTTGGGTGCCGGCGACCAATGCCTCTTTTCCATCACCCACGCCCGCAAGCCTGGATTGTGCGGAGGGCCGCCATGGCGGAGGCTGGTCGGTTGCTCCATGGCAAGCATTGAACCGAATCGAAGGAACGGGTGCAAGGCGTTACACACGACCCGGACCGCGACTGTGTGCGCAGCACCAGTCGCTGCGCGCGAACATCCTCACTACGCCGCGAAACCATTCCCCGGCCCTCGCCGTGTCTTACCGTGCTGCGGCTGGTCCTCGGCGGACACAGCCGCGCTCCCCGGCCTTACGGACCGCGACTGT
>PLQC01000162.1:0-14806 GCA_003159675.1 Limisphaerales bacterium | reverse complement strand
ACACAGCCGCGCTCCACAGCCCGACGGACCGCGACTGTGTGCAAAGCACCAGTCGCTGCGCGCGAACATCCTCACTACGCCGTGGAACTATCCCCCGGCCTTCGCCGTGTCTTACCGTGCTGCGGCTGGTCCTCGACGGACACAGCCGCGCTCCACAGGCCTGCGGACCGCCACTACCGACGGGTCCTCGGCGCGCTCCGCGGTTCAGGCTTTTGTGTAAACCTCGGCGCCGCTTTGGAGGAACTCCTTCGACTTCGACTCCATTCCCTTGGTCAGCGCCTCCTCGTCGGTGACACCCTGCTCGGCCGCGAATTTGCGGACGTCCTCGGTGATTTTCATCGAGCAGAAGTGGGGGCCGCACATGGAACAAAAATGCGCGAGCTTGGCGCCTTCCTGCGGGAGCGTTTCGTCGTGGAACGAGCGCGCGGTCTCCGGATCGAGGCTGAGATTGAACTGGTCCTCCCATCGGAATTCAAAACGCGCCTTGCTCAGCGCGTCGTCGCGTTGCCTCGCCGCGGGATGGCCTTTCGCCAGGTCGGCGGCGTGCGCGGCGATCTTGTAGGCGATGACTCCGTCCTTCACGTCCGTTTTGTTCGGCAACCCGAGGTGCTCCTTGGGCGTCACGTAGCAGAGCATCGCGCAGCCGTACCAGCCGATCATCGCCGCGCCGATGGCGCTGGTGATGTGATCGTAACCGGGGGCGACGTCGGTCGTGAGCGGGCCGAGCGTGTAGAACGGCGCTTCGTGGCACCATTCGAGCTGCTTGTCCATGTTCTCCTTGATGAGGTGCATGGGAACGTGGCCCGGGCCCTCGTTCATCACCTGGACGCCGCGCGCCCAGGCGCGCTTGGTCAGATCACCCTGCGTGCGCAGTTCGCCAAACTGCGCCTCGTCGTTGGCATCGGCTATTGACCCGGGACGCAATCCGTCGCCGATGCTGAAGCTGACGTCGTAGGCGGCCATGATTTCGCAGATTTCATCCCAGTGCGTGAAGAGGAAGTTCTCGCGGTGATGCGCGAGGCACCATTTGGCCAGGATCGCGCCGCCGCGGGAGACGATGCCGGTGACGCGATTGGCCGTGAGAGGAATGTAGCGCAACAGCACCCCGGCATGGACGGTGAAGTAATCCACGCCCTGCTCGCATTGTTCGACAAGGGTGTCGCGGTAAATTTCCCAGGTCAATTCCTCGGCCTTGCCGCCGACCTTTTCGAGGGCCTGGTAGATCGGCACGGTGCCGATGGGCACGGGCGAGTTGCGGATGATCCACTCGCGCGTTTCGTGAATGTTCCTGCCGGTGGACAGGTCCATGACGGTGTCCGCCCCCCATTTGATGGCCCAACGCATCTTTTCAACTTCCTCTTCGACGCTCGACGCCACCGCCGAGTTGCCGATGTTGGCGTTGATCTTGACCAGGAAACTGCGGCCAATGATCATCGGCTCGTTTTCTGGGTGGTTGATGTTCGCGGGAATGATCGCGCGACCGCGCGCGACCTCGTCGCGGACGAACTCCGCCGTGATGTATTCGGGAATCCCGGCGCCAAACGCCTCGCCGCCCAGGGGACGGTATCCCGACTTGAGAATTGAATTCTGGGATTTGAGATTCTCGCGGCCGAGGTTCTCCCGAATGGCGATGAATTCCATTTCCGGGGTGATCACTCCCTGATGCGCATACTGAAGTTGCGTGACGATCTTGCCCGGACGCGCGCGCAGTGGAGTTGGGACCTGGAACTGCGAAGAGCCAGGGGACGCCGGGCCGCCCTTGCCTGACGGTGCCGCTTCTTCAACGTCGCCGCGCGCCCGAATCCAGGGCTCGCGCACCTGCGGCAGGCCTCGCGCCACGTCGCCGTGAAAATCAGGGTCGCCCCATGGCCCGCTGGTGTCGTAAAGGCGCATCGGGTCGTTGGCTTCGACACGGTTGTTGGAGGAGTGGGTCGGCGAGAGTTTGACTTCGCGGAAGGGCACGCGGATGCCGGGATGGATTTTGCCCGCGGCATAAACCCGGGTTGAGCCGGGAAGCGTCTCGCTGCTGTGGGGCTCGAACGAATTTTTGGTCGCAATCATAACACCAGATTCTCCGCCGCGGCCACAAACCGTGGCCGCTCTTTTAAAGCTCGATGAGAATGCGGGCGGGTTTGAGCCGGGCCAGCCGGACGCCGGTGGCCGCCACAACAGTGGCTCCCTTCGCCAGCATTATCTGGAGCAGGTTCAACGGGTCTGCCGCGCTCCCGCGCAGTCCTCTCAGCCTTTGCGCCGGCACATGCCGGCGACCGGTTGGCTCCCCTGTGATGGGCAGACACTAAGTCCAATTCCCGAAGCGGTCAAGAAAACGAACCGTCGCTTTTTTCTGGTTTTTGCGCCACCTCCTGCTATTGAATGTGCCGGATAGGACAACAATTCAATCTTCTATGAAAAACTACCTGACAGCCATTGCGACGGCGATTGCGTGCTTGAGTCTTGTTCCGGCTTACGGCCAATACGGCGGGCGGGCGGGCGGCATGGGAGGGCCGCCGCGGGGACCGCAATTCGGCGGCAGCACCTCCAAACTCTTCGGAAATAATCCCTCCTTTTCAGCCACCATGGAGGTCCGGGGAGAATCCTCCGCAGGCGAAAGTCACGCCAACGCCATGACCGGCAAAATTGCCGTCGATCAGGGCAAGTCGCGGTTCGAAATGAACACGGCCGCGATGGACCCGCACATGAAGGCGATGGGGATGGACCAGATGATAATGGTTTCGCGCCCGGACAAAAAGGTCAGCTACATGTTGTTCCCGAGTTGGCAGGCATATGTGGAGAACCCGATTCCAGACGCCACGACGATCAAACCCGAATCCGCTTACAAGATTGAGATTACGGAACTGGGAAAAGAAACCTTGGATGGCCATCCGTGCGTGAAGAACAAGGCTGTCGTGACCGACGACCAGGGGAACAAGACGGAATCCCTTCTCTGGAACGCCACCGATCTGAACAACTTCCCGGTCAAGATCGAAACAACCCAGGAAGGCCATAAGACGACCATGCTGTTCAAGGACGTCAAACTCTCGAAACCGGCTGCAAGCCAGTTCGAGCCGGCGGCGGATTACAAGAAATACGACAGCATGATGTCATTGATGATGGAACGCATGGGCGGCGGCATGGGCATGCCTCCCCATAACCCCTACTAACCTGTTCGCGCCTTGCTGCGTCACGCAAGCGCGGTAGAAGCGGTTGACAAAAGCTCCCGCGACAACGTCCTGGTAATCCAGGAGGCCTGCAGCGGGAGTGTTCGTGTACAAGGCCGTCCATTGAGGCGACGAGAGGTTGGTAGTGGCGGCGATGATATAGCTGCGTCCGGGAGTGCCCGCGAGTTGCAGATGCATGGCATTGCCGTTCGTCGGAACGACTGTCCTTGATTCATCCGCCCGCTGTGATAGAAAGACGGGCCAATGTCACGCTCGCGTATCGTGTGTGTGCTGCTTGCGCTGATTACGCTGCTCGTCTATTTGCCGGTGCGGCATCATGAGTTTGTCAACTACGACGACGAGGTCTATGTCAGCAAGAATCCGGTGGTCCGGTCGGGTCTGACGTGGGCGGGAGTCGGCTGGGCGTTCGGCACCTGGCACACGTCCAATTGGCATCCGCTGACGTGGCTGTCGCACATGCTCGACTGCCAGATGTTCGGGTTGCACGCGGGCAGTCATCACCTGGTCAGCGCCTCCTTTCATGCGATCAACGCCGTCCTCCTCTTTCTGCTCCTGTCGGGCGCAACCCATGCCTTCTGGCGAAGCGCGACGGTCGCCGCATTGTTCGCATGGCATCCGCTTCGGGTGGAATCGGTGGCCTGGGCAGCCGAGCGCAAGGACGTGCTTTGCGCATTCTTCGGGCTGCTGGCGTTGATCGCTTACGTCCGATACACCCGAAGACAACCCAAAGCCGGGGACCGCGCGCCCGGAGTGAAGGATCGACGCATGCCCCTCGACGCCCGATGTTCGAGCGCCGATTATTCCCTGACGTTGCTGTTCCTTGCCCTGGGGCTGATGGCCAAGCCGATGTTGGTGACGTTGCCGTTTGTGATGCTGCTGCTGGACTGGTGGCCGTTGCGCCGGCTTGCATCCTCAACCGCCCGGCGACTGGTCCTGGAGAAATGGCCGTTTTTCGCCCTGGCAGCAGCCTCGTGCGTAGTGACATTCCTCGCGCAGCAACGCGGCGACTCGGTTGCGTCGCTCCAACAGTTTCCGCTGGGTCTGCGCCTGGAAAACGCGGCGCTCGGTTACGCGAAGTATCTCCTCATGAGCCTCTGCCCAATCCATCTCGCGGTCATTTACCCGCTGCGCGAAACGGTGCCCTGGTCCCAGGCTCTGGCGGCCGCCGCGGCCGTGGCGTTGATCTCGTGGTGGGTCTGGCGGGCCCGCCGGCGAAGACCTTACCTGCTGATGGGATGGCTATGGTATCTGGGGATGCTGGTCCCTGTCATCGGTCTGGTGCAGGTCGGCCGGCAGCCCATGGCAGATCGTTACACTTACCTGCCGACGATCGGAGTGGCGATCGGGGTCGTCTTTGGTGCCGTGGATCTTGCGGCCAAGCTGAGGCTCAAGCCCGCAACCCTCATTCCGGCGGCGGGTGTGGCGCTTGCAGGGTGCCTGATCGGCACCGCGCATCAACTCCGGTTCTGGCAGGACAGCGAAACGCTTTTCAGGCATGCCCTGGCGGTGACCCGGGACAATTACATCGCCCATAACAACCTCGGCACGGTGTTCATGCAGAACAAAGACTGGGACGAGGCGGCCGTCCAATTCCAGGAGGCGCTCGAGATACGGCATCATTTCCCGGACGCCTGGTACAACCTCGGGATGACACGCCTGGAACAGGAACGGCCTGACGAGGCGATCTCCTGCTTCCAAAAGCTTCTGCAGATCCAACCCGGCATCGCCGCAGCGCATAACAACCTCGGCACCGCCCTGCTGAAAGTGGGCCGGCTCGAGGAGGCATCCGATCAATTCCAAAAGGCGGTGGACCTCCAGGCCGACGATGCGGAAGCGCACAATAACCTCGGCGGCACCCTGATGCAACGCGGTCGAGTGGACGAGGCAATCGTTCAATTCGAAAAGGCCACGGCGCTCCGGCCCCGTTACGCCGATGCTTTCTTCAACTTCGGCATCGCCTGCCTGCAGAAGGGCCGCGTGACCCGGGCAATCGATTGCTTTCAAAAGACCCTCGCAATTCAGCCTGACTACCCGAAGGCTGATTATAATCTCGGCATGGGGTTTCTGCGAAACCGGCAGGCGGACCAAGCCGTCAACTGCCTTCATAAGGCGCTCGAGTTTCAACCCCGGAATGTCGGGGTCCGGAACGATCTCGCCTGGGTGCTCGCCACTTATCCCGGGGCATCGCTTCGGAACGGAGCCGAAGCCGTCGAGCTGGCCGCACAGGCGGATCAACTTTCCGGCGGCACGAATCCGGCCGTCCTCAGCACCCTCGCGGCTGCTTACGCCGAGGCGGGCCATTTTCCCCAGGCGATTGATGCCGCCCGGCGAGGCATCCGGCTGGCGGCGGCTCGAGAAGATGCCGCGAGAGTGAATTCACTGAAGACAGAGCTCGGATGCTATCTGGCGGGCGCCCCGTTCCGCGACACGAGCCTGACGAACCTGCCATGACGGATCGCATTGAGTACTCTGAACCGGGACGGGGTGGTGCATGCTTCCAGCGTGCGGATTCCGCCGCAATCCCTGAAACGGGAGGAGTGACGGTCGTGGCGGAAGTCTGAACCCTGCGTGCCAGAAGTGGGAGCGTCGCATTTTTACCGCTCACTTCCGCGGATTATCGCGGTTGATTTCCTGGATGATTTCCTCGGCGTGCGCGCGGAGATCCGCCTGGGCATTTGGCAACAATAGCGGCTCCAGGGTGCGCCGCGCCGCGTCCGGCTCTTTCATTCTCCATTCCACCTGAGCCAGCGACAGGAGGTAAGATAAGTCCTCCGGCTCGAGTTGGATCGCCAGACGCAGATGGTCCTCCGCGGACGCGAGATCCTCACCCTGGACCATTTCGAAAAAGCCGAGCAATTGATGCGCCGGCCCGAAAGTCGGCATCAGCGCAATCGATTTCAAAAGTTCCCGGCGGATTTCCGCCGCAGCCGCCCCTTTGAGCGGGGCGTACCGGTTCCCGGAATCCGCCGTGAGCCGGTACTTTTCCCTGGCATAAACGTAATGCGCCAGGAAGCTGTCCGAACCTCGCTGCAAGGACTCCCCCAGATTCCGCACCGCCTCCTCGTGCCGCTCACGACGGGCGGCGGTCATGCCCAGCCCTTCCCATGGCAACGGGCTGGCGGGGGCCAGCTTTCGCGCCTGGGCAAAGTACGATTCCGCATCGTCCGGACGGTCGATCCGGAGCAGTTCGTCACCCAGGCGGAACCAGGTTTCCACGGGTGTGATAAGCCGCGTGGAAACGGTTTTCGCCGACGAGACATTGGCCGGCAAGGATAGCCGGATCGCCGCAAAACTTCCGCGCTGGAGGTAGCGTCGCAGTTGGATTTCCATCACGGGCAAAGGGGTGCGCAACGCGTTGGTGAACGCATGCTCCGGAAGCTGGCCCTCCCGGAGAAGCCCCGTGAACTGTCCGAAGCCCGCCTTGTACGCGGGGACATCGCCCGCCATCAGGAAATGCGTGAGCAACCACGATTCGGCATAGAAAATTCCCTCGCGGTCGCGCTCGTTGTATTGGGGTGATTCAGGGGTGACGGCAAAGAGCTGGGGCAGCGACATGAGGGGTTGTTGCGACAGCAGGCGCAGGTAGGGAGCGATCGGTTCGGCAATGAATGCGCTGTAGCCGGACGTCTCGAAGGTGGAATAGATCTCCGCCATCCCCTCCTTGAGCCACAGCGGCCAAACCGGGTCGTTGTGCCGGAACAGCAGGTGGGTGTATTCGTGGAAGATGACCTCCATGCCCGTGAAGGGAGCGTCCGGACCCGGGAGCGCGAGCACAATCAGGTTCTCATCGCTGCCGCGTTTGAAAAAGCCGGCGATATTGCCGGGCTGACCCTGGTACAGGGGAAGGAACGGCTTCATGGATTCCTGGTCGGGAAAGGCCATGACCACAATCGGAGGCGAGGCCACTGCTTGAGCCCCGGCCAGCAGCGTGTAGGCCTCGCAAAATTGCTCCAGACGGGCTGAGAGTCTGTAAACGTCCCGTGGCGCGCCGCAACTGTAGATGGTGAAATGAGCGGTCCGCGCTTCGAACCAGACCCTTCGCACGAGCGGAACACTGCCCGGCTGGCCCGGAGCCCTGCAGATCCCCAATCCCAACAGCGCCAACATCACCCACAGCATCTCCAGCGTCCGGCTGCGTTCCCGCCGGTTCATGTACCGCCCCCGGCGGCTCAGCACGGCGCCGGCACGCGGCACGCGAAAATCCAGGGCTGAGCAACGGTCCATAAACCACCTCACCCTAATGGATTAGCGTGCAAATGTCACGGAGGGCAGTGGTGAGGGTGTGTCTTGATTTGGATCCGTTGGATGCGCTTGACGCCAGGGCCGCACTGGGTGCGATCGCGACCGGACCGACCGCGGATCGTCCCTGCCGTGTTGCAGGCCGTCGCCCTCTCAAATCAGGACCCTGCCCCCTGAGTCAACGGCCGAAATCGCCGTAACCGGGGCCGTTGCCGGCCTGGTCGTGCCCATCGTGCCCATCGTGCCCATCGCGCCCGTGGTCTCTGTCATTGTCATCATCGCCATGCCCATGCCCATGCCCACAGATCGGCGACAGCTTGGGCTCCGGCTTCACGATCACGAACGTCCCCCGGCCGACTTTGAATACTCGCGCGAAATCGCGGACCGCATTGACATCCGCAATGATATTCTTGAGATAGGCCGAGGTGGTCGGAACGACGCGTCCCGTCGCCGGATTAAAGGAGTATCCGGCAGGAACCTTGGCGCTTTCAAAGGTTGTCTGATTGTGCTTTCCGGGAGCAGTGTACTTGACCTCGACTTCTCCACTGACGCAGGTCACCGCCCCGTCGGCGCGAACGAGATACTCGGTGCCGCGGATGGTGGCCACCCCCCCCGGGATGTTGATGTCAAATCTCGACGGTTTGGACAGTTTGCGTTGGGAACCGATGATGGCGCCGGACTTTAAGTTCAGGGTCGTCTCGGTAACAAGTTGTTCCCCAGCCAATTCCGTATTCAATCTGGCCACCTCGAGCTCCGTGTCCGGCGTCATGCGCAACGCCGTCCCACTGTCTTCCATGACCAGATCCGCGGTCGCATCCGCGCCCGTCTTGAGCACCGCACCCCGCTTCAAAATGAGATCCGGTTGGAGCGGCCGCCAAGTGACGTGGTCGGTGGAATAGGTCGCCACTCCGTGAACGGCTTTGACAAGGACCTCTCCGGATTGGATTTCAGCGGAGGCTGGGGACAAATACAGAAAGGCGACCATCCCCGACATTGAGAGGATCATTCGAGCCCTTGGGTTCGATAGAAAACACTTCATAAAATTCCTTCCGGGTTACTGCTTAATGAGTACGTCATTAACCAACAGGCCTTCCGAAAAATCAAGCAAAATCGGTCGAAAGTTATTCACAAGGTTTCGGCAGGGCCAATTCATGAGGGGGCGGAGCCTCGTCCCCACTGAGGTTGCAGGAACTCAAGGGATCGCGGGGACGAGGCCGTCGTCGCCCCGATATCGCCACCTTCATGAATTGGCCCTGAGGTTTGGGTTTGGGCCGGTCATTTCCGGGTTGCATCATCAACGGTTTCCACCATCTTGACAGTGCATGAACCATGGCTGAAACCGCGAAACACAATTACGACGAGAGCAAGATCAAGACGCTTTCATCGCTGGAACACATCCGCCTGCGCACCGGGATGTACGTTGGGCGCATCGGCAACGGCTCCCACCCGGACGACGGCTGCTATATCCTGCTCAAGGAGGTCCTCGACAACGCCATCGACGAATACATCATGGGCCACGGCAAGGAGGTCCATGTCAGCATCGACGGCACCCGCGTCGCGGTGCGCGATTTCGGGCGCGGCATCCCGCTGGGCAAGGTTGTGGATTGCGTCTCGAAGATCAACACCGGCGCGAAATACAACGACGACGTCTTCCAGTTCAGCGTCGGGTTGAACGGCGTCGGCACCAAGGCGGTGAATGCGCTCTCGAAAACCTTCGTCGCGCGCAGCCATCGCGAGGGCGACTTCGCCGAGGCCTCGTTCAAACAGGGAAAGCTCCGGAATGAAAAGCGCGGCAAGAGCCCGGCGGAACCGGACGGCACCTGCATCCAGTTCGAGCCGGACCCGGAGATTTTCAAGGAGACCCAGTTCCGGGCGGAGCACGTCGAGCATCGGCTGCGGCATTACAGTTACTTGAACACGGGTTTGAAGCTGGTGCTGAACATGACCGGCCTGCCCGGGCCCAAAACGTTCCAGTCGCGTCTCGGCTTGATGGACCTGGTGATGGAGGACCTGGAATCCGACGGCAGCGAACCGGTGTATCCGCCGCTGCATTACTCAGGCAAGACGCTTGAGTTCTGTTTCACACACAGCAACAGCCGGTACGGGGAGACGTTTTACTCGTTCGTCAACGGACAGTACACGACCGACGGCGGCACGCACCTGAGCGCGTTTCGTGAGGGCCTGCTCAAGGCGGTGAACGAATTCGGCAACGCGAAATACGAGGGCGACGACGTGCGCGAGGCCATGATCGGCGCCGTGGCCATCCGGCTCAAGGACCCGGTGTTCGAGTCGCAGACAAAAAACAAGCTCGGCAACACCGAGATCCGCGCCGACCTGGTGAACAGCGTGCGCGAGGAACTGCTCCACTTTTTCAATCGCAACAAGGAAATCGCGGAGAGGATCCTCGCCAAAGCCGACGACACGAAGCAGCTCCGCAAGGAATTGCAGGACGTGAAGAAGCTGGCGCGCGAGCGGGCCAAGGCGATTACGATCCGCATTCCGCAGTTGAAGGATTGCAAGAACCACCTGGACAAGAAGCGCGACAAGGGCCGCGGGACCATGGTGTTCATCTGCGAAGGCCAGTCGGCGGCCGGGTCCATCACGAGTTGCCGGGACGTCAACAACCAGGCGGTGTTCGTGCTCAAGGGCAAGCCGCTCAATGTGTGGGACCTGAAGCGCGACGTCGTTTACAGGAACGACGAGATGTACAACCTCATGCAGAGTCTCAACATCGAGGACAACATCGAAGGATTGCGCTACGAAAAAGTCATCCTCGCCACGGACGCCGACGTGGACGGATTGCACATCCGGAACCTGATGATCACGTATTTCTTCCGGTTCTTCGATCCGCTCGTCCAGGCCGGCCATTTGTTCGTGCTCGAGACGCCGCTGTTCCGCGTCCGTAACAGGGAGAAGACGGTTTACTGCTACTCGGAAGCCGAACGCGACGCGGCGGTGAAGACGCTTGGCGGCAAGCAGGAGATCACGCGATTCAAGGGGCTTGGCGAGATTTCACCCGCCGAATTCAAGCAATTCATCGGAAAGGATATGCGCCTCAGCCGCGTGGAATACGCGTCGAAAATGGAGGCCGCGCCCATTTTCAATTTCTACATGGGCAAGAACACGCCGGAGCGCAAGGACTACATCATGGACCGCCTCGTCGTGCCGGTGGAGGAGTGAACGCTGATTCACAGGGCTGAAAGCCCGAAAGATAATAGCCCAGGGCAACGGCCGGGGTAAATCATTCCAATATCAATCCATGACACAAAATGGCGGTGTGGATTCAGACCCGCCAGACACATTCCCAACTCTTTGAGCCAAAGAGTTCGGAGTTGAGAATTGATTTCTCGAACCGGCGGATAGCGGAGATCAGTATAGGCTTTGAGAAACTCAAAGAGCTTGGTCAACCGTTCGCGCATGGCTTGCGTGTCCGGTTGTCTGCTCACGCGCACATCGTGCCGAGGCACAAACGAACTGACAAGCCGACACAATCCTGTTTCAAGCTTCGATTCCGTCCGGCTCGCAGACGGTCACTTCCAGCTTTCCGAAGCGTCTGGCATAGGCCGGCCCTTCCAGGGGCGTGACCAGATAGTTTTGTCCCTTGGGATAATACGAGCGGAACAGGTTCAGGGCGGAGGCGTCGAACGCGGCGGGATTCCATTTGCATTCGATCACATCCACCGTGTCACGAGCGCGCGTGACGACAAAGTCAATTTCACTGCCAGCCTTGTCCCGCCAGTAGCGGATGGGTGTGTCAGGCAGGTGCGCCTGCAGATGTTCGAGGGTCAGGTGTTCCCACAAGCTGCCGCAATCGTCGGAACGCAGCGAGTCCCAGCCGCGCGCGAAACTCACGAAGCCCGTGTCGAAGCCATACACTTTGGGTTGTTTTACCAGTTCCTTCTGGCCGCCGCCGGAGAAGGGTCGCACGAGGGTGATGGCGTGGGTGATTTCGAGCGCCCGCAAATGGCTTTCCACCGTGGGCCGCGTGATGCCCAGCGCGACGGCGGTCTTCGTCACTTCCAATTGCCCGCCGCTCTGGCGCAGGAGGTATTCAAACAATGAGTTGAACCGGTTCATGTCGCGGAAGGCGAACAGCCGCTGGATGTCGCGGGCAAAAAATGAATCCATCCACTCGCGGTAGAACGAGGGCTTCTTGGTTTCCGCAAGCAGCGCGGGTGGCAAACCGCCGTGCAATAAACGTTTCGGCAGCGCGACGCCAAAGGCTTTCAACTCGGTATTGAGAACTGGCGTGAGATGAATCTGCCGTTTTCTGCCGGTGAGCGTGTCGCGGAATTTTTTGCTCGCGGCCAGCGTGGATGAACCGGTGGCCAGAATCCGGAGCTTCGGAAACATGTCCGCGCCGATCTTCAGCACCCGGCTGGGATCGCCGATTTGATGGATTTCATCAAACACGATAATCTGCTGATGGCAATTCCGATAAAACAGGGCCGGGTCGCGGACCATGTCCCCGGTCGCGGGCAAATCGCAATTGACGTAGAGGATTTGCTCATCGCCGAGATCGCGCGCCAATGTGGTTTTGCCCGTGCGCCTCACGCCGGAGAGCCACGCAATCGGAGCTTCCTGCCATGCGGTTTTGATGCGTTCGAGCCAAAAGGGTCTGGCAATCATGCTGGCGTAGTATGCGTTTGGCCCGACTATTTGTAAAGTATGCTTGCACTCGGTGGGTCCCTTCTGGCTTAATGCGCACTGCTTTAACTCATGTCAGCCAAACGTAAAAAAGAGTCTGATCAACCAGAATTGCCCATCGAAGGCGCGACGCCCGCGCCCGTGCAGAAAAAGCCCGCGAAGAAATCCGCCGCAACGAACGGCAACGGTGCGACGCATGTTCTCGCGGAGGACGTGGCCGCCGCCATTGCGCACATACCGTTTGACCCCAGGAAGTCCGACGGCGGTTTGCATCGCCGTGTGGACCGTGGCTTTCTCGAATACGCCAGCTACGTCATCCGCGACCGCGCGATACCGCACCTCGCCGACGGCCTGAAGCCGGTGCAGCGCCGCATCCTGTGGGCGTTGCACCAGAACGACGACGGCCGGTTCATCAAAGTCGCCAACGTGGTGGGCGACACGATGAAGTATCATCCGCACGGGGACGCCGCCATTGGCGATGCGCTGGTGGTGCTCGCGAACAAGCGTTATCTCATCGAGCGTCAGGGAAATTTCGGGAACATTTTCACCGGCGACCCCGCCGCCGCGCCGCGCTACATCGAATGCCGCCTCACGGAACTCGCGCGCGGCGAGCTGTTCGACGACGAGATCACGGAATTCGTCCCGAGTTACGACGGACGCAACCGGGAACCGGTCACGCTGCCCTGCCGGCTGCCGCTGACACTGATGCTCGGCGCCGAAGGGATCGCCGTCGGCCTGGCCGCGCGCATCCTGCCTCATAATTTTCCCGAGCTGCTCCAGGCGCAAATCGCCATTCTCAAGAAACAGCCGTTCAAGTGCCTGCCCGACTTTGCCACCGGCGGCCTCATGGACGCCCGCGATTACCAGGACGGCAAAGGCAGCGTCAAGGTCCGCGCCAAGATCAAGATCCGGGATGAATCCACGGTCGTCATCAAGGAGATTCCGCCGGCGACCACGACCGATTCCTTGATCGCCTCGGTCGAGGACGCCGCACGCAAGGGCAAGCTCAAGGTCAAATCCATCAACGATTTCACGTCGGAGGAGGTGGAGATCGAAATCAAGTGTCCTCCGGGCGTGGATGCAGGGAAAATGGTGGATGCGCTCCACGCCTTCACGGATTGCGAAGTCACCATCGCCAGCCACATCGTCGTCATCAGAGCCAATCGTCCGGTCGAGATGACGGTATCCGAGGTGCTGGCCGAGAACACGGAACAACTGGTTCAGTTGCTCAGGCGCCAACTCGAGTTGAAGCGAAAGAAACTCGAGGACGAGCTGCACTTCCGCACGCTGGAACGCATCTTCATCGAGGAACGGATCTACAAAGGGATCGAAAAGTGCAAAACGAACGAGGCGGTCGTCGCCGCTGTGCACGAGGGGTTCAAACCGTTCCGCCGGCAGATGTATCGCGACCTGGGGGATGCCGACGTGGAAAAGCTGCTCGCGGTGCGCATCCGGCGGATCTCGCTGTTCGACATCCAGCGGCACCGCGAAGAGACCGACCGGGTCAAGGCGGACCTCGAACAGACGCGCAAGAACCTGAAAGGCCTGACCCAATACGCCATCGCCCACCTCGAAGCGTTGATCGAGAAGTACGGCCCGCAGTATCCGCGCCTGACCACCAAGTCGAGCCGCCACGACGACATCGACGCCAAGGAAGTCGCGTTCAAGGCGTTCAAGGTGGCCTACGACCGCGAGAGCGGCTACGTGGGTTATAAAGTCAACGGCGAGGAATTCAAGGTCGAGTGCACGAAGTTCGACAGGATCCTGCTCGTGTTCAGGGACGGCACCTACAAAGTCACCGAGTTGCCCGAGAAATTCTTCGTCGGACCGGAGTTGTTTTACTGCGGCCTGCCGGAGCGCGACCGCGTGTTCACGTGCGCCTATACGAACCGTAACGCCAGCTTTCTGAAGCGGTTTACTTTTGGCGGCACGATCCTGAACAAGGCCTACTCCTGCATCCCGGAAAAATCGCGGATCCTGTTCTTCGCGCCGGACACGCCGCCCACGCTCTACGTCCGCTATAAACCCGCGCCGCACCAGAAGGTCAGCCAGCAAACCTGCAGCCCGGCGGATATCGAGGTGAAGGGCCCGAAGACCCGCGGACGACAAGTCTCGATCAAGGACATCAGTTCGGTGACGGGCGAACCGACGCGGGGCTGGGACGAGAAAGCCACGACCACGAAGCTGCTGTTCGCCTGAGCCGGGCTGGAGGTGAAATGGGATAGGGGTAGGGATGGCGCGATACGCCACCCCTCCCTCCAAACCGGACAGGCGGATNNGGCTCTTCGCCTCGTCCCCAAGAAGAACGTGCAGACTTCCGGTGCCAACCAGGTCAATTGCGCCTGACTGTCTCCGCCGCCGGTAAGCCCTTGCGGGCACTCGCTTCGGTTCGTTGTCCGTTGTTCTATCCGTCATTCTTCCACTTTCCTGCGTCCCTTCGCTCCACGGTCGTTACCCGCTTCGCCGCTACTACGGACGCTCTGACTCCCGCCAGCCAGAGGCGCGGACTCTTTGCCCTACGCATCCACCAGCACCGGCGGGTCTCCCTGATTATTGCAGGAGGACTTCCGGCCATTCCGTCTCCAACCATCTGCGTGTTGACCGGGGATCGCCCGGTTGCCAGCGGGTCATTCCCGCCGCGACAGGCTTCGTCTTTTGCTAGCAGACTCGCCCACTCACGCCGACCGAATCGAGTTCACGGCGGCAGCCCATCCGGACCACCTGTGTTACGGACTGGTCGT
>PLQC01000104.1 GCA_003159675.1 Limisphaerales bacterium | reverse complement strand
TGACGTTGCAGGGCGGCGGCAACTTCACCGGCGGCTACATCACGACCAACCAGTTCGGCTTGACGGTGCTGAACAGCGGGAATTTCACGGTGAACGGCACGGTGACGGGCACCAACACCTGGGCGGTGGGTCTCACCGATATCTTGGTCGGAACGAATGTTATCAACGGCGCTTTGACTTGGCAGGGCGGCAACTGGAACAACACGGTGGTCACCGTGAGCAGCAACAGTGTGTTGAACATCAACTCTACGCCCAACCACCTAATCGGCGGCTGTCTCTTCACCAATTTCGGCACCGTGAACTGGAGCAGCGCGCCATTGTACGCCGGTGGTGGCACGGTCTTTTACAACTACGGCTTGTGGAACGCGCAGGACGACCAGCAATTGAACAATGGTTCCGGCGGCAGCACCACTTTCAACAATTATGGCACGTTCCTCAAATCGGCGGGCACGGAACCCAACTCGACTTCCTTTCAGAGCGGAGTTGGTTTTGTCAACAATGGCACGGTGGACGCCCAAAACGGCCTGCTGCAATTTTCCGGCACTTTTGCAAATACTGCCGGCACGCTGGCGGTGGAAAACGGCGCGACCATTCAAACTGCCCAGGCCCTGTTTCTGCCCGCTGGATTGGTGACGGGTTCTGGAACGGTGCAGGCGCCTTCCATCACGAGTTCCGCCGTCGTCAATCCGGGTGCGACCAACGCCGTGCTTAACCTGGCCGGCAATTACACCCAACTGCTGGGCGGCAGCATCCAGTTCGACATCGGCGGCACCTCGCCCGGCGTCAATCAATCCCAGGTCAACGTGACCGGCAGCGCCTCGCTGGACGGTTTGATCGCCTTGCGTTTCAGCCCCGGTTATGTTCCCGCCGTCAACAGCAGCAACCTGGTTCTGACTGCCGGTTCACTGAGCGGCCAGTTTCCTTTCCAGGGTCATTTCTATTTGCTCGGCCAGAACAAACGCATCAAGGCCGTTTATAGTCCCACCAGCCTCGTGCTGATGACCATCTCGGCCGCCGACCCGACGAATATTTCTTTAAGCGCCGCCGTTCAGGGACAGACCTTCGCGCTCGCCTGGCCATCGGAATTTACCGGCTATGATCTTGAGATGAAAACAAATCTGGAGGATTCAACTTGGACGTTTGTCCCTGGCGTCACCAATTTTTATTCCGAAACGCCCATGACCAGCCCGCATAAATTTTTCCGGTTGTTCAAACCGCTATGATTTAACCTGCCGGTCAGGCGCGCAGTAACAGCCATTCGCAACAAATTATGAAAACTAAAACCTCCCGTTTATTCATGGTCATGGTGCTGGCGCTGCCGGCCCTTGGCAATCTGGCCCATTCCGCCAACATCACCTGGACCAACACCAGCGGAGGCAATTGGAGCGACGCCGCCAACTGGAGTCCGAACCAGGTGCATACCCCTATATTCTATTGACACCAGCGGGGGCGGGTTGATTAGACAAGGTTAACAACACGGATACGGTTGGCCGCGCTTGACGGGGGCATCCAGACACTTTCGAACCAGCCTCGCCAACTGCGAGGGAAGATACGGCTTCGGAAGAAACACCTTGTCGTCCTGCCTCAAATCCTTGCCGGTCAGTTCGTCGCTGTAACCGCTGGTGTAAATCACCTTCAACTCCGGCTTCCGCTTTTTCAATCTCTCAACCAGCTCCAGGCCGTTCATGCCTCCCGGCATGATCATGTCGGTCAACACCAGATCGAATCGGCCGTCCCATTCCTCCCAGATGCGCAGGGCTTCCGCGCCCGAGGCGGCGACGGCGACATGGTACTGATACTCGCGCATGACGTCCTGGACAATTTCCCGCAACCCGGGTTCGTCTTCCACGATCAAGATGGTTTCCTTTCCCCCGCGGACCGGCTCGGGCTTTGCGGTGAATTCGGTCTGGTGCCCATCGACGCCGTCGGGGAGCGGAAAGTAGATCCGGAAGGTTGTGCCCGAGCCCACCCTGCTCGCCACCTCGATCCAGCCATGGTGCTGTTTCACGATGCCATACACCGTGGCCAATCCCAGGCCCGTCCCTTTGCCGGCCTCTTTGGTTGAAAAAAACGGCTCGAAAATCCGCTGCATGGTTTTGGGGTCCATGCCGCAGCCGGTGTCCTCGACCATCAGACAGATGAACTCTCCCGTGCGCGCTTCCGGATTGCGCTGCACGTAATCCGCATCCACTGTCAACCGCGAGGTCGAAAGTGTCAGTTTGCCGCCCTTGACCATGGCATCCCGCGCGTTGATCGCCAGATTCATGACGATCTGCTCGACCATGCCGGTGTCCGCTTCGATGCGGGGCAAATCCCCACGATACCGGGTTTCCAATTGGACGGCTTCCCCAAGGAGGCGCGAGAGCATGTTTTCCATGTTGCGCAGCACGGCGTACAGGTCCAGTCGCTTAGTTTCGAACACCTGTTTGCGACTGAACATGAGCAGTTGCCGGATGAATTTTGCCGCGCGTTCGGCCGCGGCGCTGATCTGTTTCAACGCCCGTTCCGCGTCGGCGCCCGGCGGAGTGCTGTTGAGCAGAATCCCGGCGTGTCCCTGAATGACGGTCAGGACGTTGTTGATGTCGTGGGCGACGCCGGCGGCCAACTGGCCGACACACTCCATTTTCTGGGATTGCCGAAGCTGCGCCTCCAGGCTCAACCTCTGCGTGATGTCCTCCACCGTGACCACCATTCCATCCACGTTGCTTGCCGCATCCAACAGAGGCGCGGCGTTGCACGACAACAGGACGCGACTGCCGTTCATCGGGATGGCAAGATGCAGATCCTCCGCCGGTTGCCGCGAATCGAGAACCTTCTGGAAAGGCGACGGCTGGCCCGCCGCCGGGTTTCCCTCCCCATCCGCCGGAAGCCATTCCAGAATACTGCACGCCCGCCGGGCAATGGTTTCCTTGCTCAAACCGAGCACCTCCTCGGCTTTGTGATTGGCGAAAGTGATTCTCCCCGCGCTGGAGGCCATGACGATGCCGACCGGGCTGGTTTCGGTGATGCGGCTGATGAGGTCGCGTTCGCGGCGGAGGTTTCTCTCGGCCTGTTCGTGCTCGATCGCGTAGCGCATCGCGCGTTCCAGCGTGTCCGCGGTCAACTGGCCTTTGACCAGGTAATCCGCCGCGCCGGCTTTCATCGACTCCAGATCCACAGCGTGGTCGCCCTGCCCCGTCAGGAGAATCATCGGCACCCGGCAACCGGCCTCACGCGCCTGTCGCAGCAGGTCGAGCCCCGTCAGCGCGCCGAGGCGATAGTCCAGCAGACACAGGTCGTGCAGACCGCGCCGAACCGCCTCCAACCCGCCCTCAAAAGTGTCCACCCACTCCAGCTCATACCGGCGGTCGCGGATCCGGGAAATCAAATCGCGGGCGATGATGAAATCGTCCTCGTCATCATCGACCAGCAATACTTTGACAGGGCCGTCCTGCATGGAGGGTTCAAGTCTCGTCCCGCGGAAGTTCCACCACCTCAAACCAGTATCTTCCCAGCACCTTGACAATCTCCACCAGCGACTTGAAGGTCACCGGCTTCGTGATGTATGAATTCACGCCGAGATCGTAGGTGCGGAGAATGTCCTCTTCCGCCTTGGACGTGGTGAGGACGACGATCGGGATGCGGCGGAATTCCGGATGCGCCTTGATTTCCTTCAAGGCTTCCCGGCCGTCCTTGCGCGGCATGTTCAAGTCCAACAGGATGAGTCCCGGCAACGGGGCGCCCTCGAGCTCCTTGTACCGGCCCTGGCGATGCAGGTATTCCAGCAGCTCCTCGCCGTCCTCCACGGTGGCGAGCGAGTTGGCCAGGCGGTTCTCCTTGAACGCCTCGCGTGTCAACTGGCGATCGTCGGGATCATCGTCCGCCAGCAGAATGGTGATCATCTTCCCGTCCCGGGTAAGTCCGTCGTTGTTCTTCCTTGTTTCGTTACTCATGGTTCGCCTCTTGTGGATGGGTCACGGGAAGCGTCACAATGAACGTCGATCCGTGTCCCGGTCTGCTCCGGGCGGTGATGTCGCCGCCATGGAACACCGCTATCTTCCGGGCGATGGCCAGCCCCATCCCGGAACCTTCATACTCGTTGCGAGTGTGCAACCGCTGGAAAACGTTGAAAATCCGGTCCAGATACTTTTCATCAAAACCGATGCCGTTGTCGCTCACCGCCAGCTCCCACCGCTCTTCGGCCGGGGCGTTGCGCCCCTTCCCAGGTCGCGGTCCGGAAACCATTTTCGCCTCCACCTTCACCACCGGCGGCTCCTCGGGACGGTGGAACTTGAGCGCATTGCCGATCAGGTTTTGCAGCAATTGCCGCATCTGCAGCGGCTCCGCCTGCAATACGGGAAGCGGACCCAGTTCGACCCGGCCATGGACCGTCTCGATCCGCGCTTCGAGGTCCCCCACCACCTCCCGCGCGGTCTTCGCCACGTCCACCGCCGTGAGCGCCTGGGCTTTGATCGTGACGCGTGAAAACGACAACAGATCATTGATCAGGGTCTGCATGCGCCTGGCGGCCCGTTCCATCCGCTCCAGGTAATCGCCCGCCTCGGACGACAGCGCTCCAGAGCACTTTTCCTTCAGGCGCTCGCCGAACACCACAATCTTCCTCAACGGCTCCTGCAAGTCGTGCGACGCCACGTAGGCGAAGTCCTGCAGCTCCCGGTTGCTGCGTTCCAGCTGAAGAGTGGATTCCCGCAGTTTTTCCTCGCTCCGGCGCAGCGCTTCGGCGGCCATCCTCGAAGCGTGAATATCACGCGTGATGCCGACGGTCCCAAGAATCTCCCCCCGGCTGTTCCGCCAAAGCACCTTGCTGGCCGATACCCAATAGTTTACTCCCGGCTTGCCATACTGCGGGATGAGTTGTTCCTGATTTAAAATCGGCAGGTTGGATGCGATCAACGCCTGTTCGTCCGCGAAAAACTGCGTCGCCAGATGCTCCGGAAAAAAGTCGAAGTCGGTCTTGCCCGCCATGTCTCGCGACGATTCCAGGCCCAGCGACTTCGCGTGAACCGTGTTGTTCAATATGAAACGGCCCAGCCGGTCTTTCGCGTAAATCTGGTCCGGCAAATGGTCCACGATCGTGCACAACAGATCGTGCTCCTGCAACAAACTGTCCCGTTCACGGAGCAGGGCGCCCGTGCGCTCACCCTCGGCCCGTTGGTAAAGCAACAGGGCGCGAGCGGACACGATCCAGGAGACCAGCGATGTAATCCCAAGTCCCGACGCCGCCACCACCCAAAACCGGGCCGTCCCCGCCGCGCGTTCGAAGTGCATCAGCCACATGCAAAATAGGGTCACAGCCGTAACAACCAGCGAGACCACCAGGAACTTGGCCGGAAACACGCACGCAATCGCCGGTCTCGACCTCCGGATTGCCTCCGTCTGTCCATCCAGAAATCCCTCCAACAGAAGGGCCTTGTTGGGAAGTTGCAGTCCCTGAGTACCCATGTTACTGCCGGAATTCATCACGATTCGGCTTTATCACAGCAGGTAAGATGCCTTGGACAAACGGACTAAAGAGAGCACAATGGGTTGTCGCCTCGCGATAATCAGGTGCGCTCATTCATCTCTCCTGTCAGGGCCTCTTGAGTTGCTGCTATCCCGTTTACAAGAACCGCCTTCTGCCATTAAACTGGACATCTGTGTGCGCAAACCAATACACGCCGAACTTTTGAAGAACTCTCCTTCAGCTCTCGGAATGATCGCCGGCAACCGCTCGCTGCCCATGCTCTTCGTCAAACAGGCGCGCGCACGCGGCGTCAACCGCCTCGTCGCGACCGCCTTCGAGGGTGAAACCGACCCGGCGCTGGCCTCGGTCGTGGACGACATCGTATGGCTGAAAGTCGGCCAGCTTTCCAAAATGATCTCGGCTTTCACCGACCGCGGCGTCACACAATGCGTGATGGTCGGACAAATCGCCCCAAAAAATCTGTACGATCTCCGGCCCGATCTCCGCGCTCTGGGCCTCCTGCTCCGCCTGAAGGAGAAAAACGCGCACACACTCTTCCGCGCCATCGCCGATGAATTGAAAAAGGAAGGCGTGGAATTGGTCGAGGCAACCCCCTGGCTCCAGCCGCTGATGCCCGCCGGCCCATTCCACATCGGTCCGAAGTTGTCGGCCGACCAGAGCGCCGACGTCAAATTCGGGTTTCGTATCGCCAAGGAAGTCTCGCGACTCGATATCGGCCAGACCGTGGTCGTCAAGCGCGGCACGGTGCTGGCCGTGGAAGGGCTTGAAGGAACGGACCCGTGCCTGCTCCGGGGCGGCAAGCTCGCGGGCAGATCCGGCGGTGCGACAGCGGTCAAGGTGGCGAAGCTCAATCACGATATGCGCTTCGACATTCCCTGCGTGGGCCCGAAGACCCTGAGGACCTGCGCCGCCAGCCGCATCTCGACCCTCGCACTCGAATCGGGCAAGACCCTGCTGCTGGAACAGGAGACTTGCGAAAAACTGGCAAAAGAAAATAGTATTTCGATCGTGACGGTCGGCTGATTTCCAAAAACTGAATTCTGAACTGAACTCCGAACATTAGATGCTCACTTCCCACGAACTCCTCGGTTTCATGTCGCCGGCCCTGGCCACTGAGATACTCCTCTATGCCTTCGAATCGGAGAAACCCACCTACCGCGCCACCTTGAAGGCCGTCGCCGAGGCGCGCCACGTCCGCCCCGTTTTCCTCGAACGCCAGGAGAAATCACACCGCCATGCCGCCATGATCTCGACCCTCTCGCGCCCCGCGCTCGATGCCGTCGCCGGAAACCTCGTTCGCACCTGGCTCGTGAAAAAGTACAAGGGCATGCTGGTGGATTTCCTTACTGCCCTCGGCATCCAGCACAGCGAAGGCGTCGTGGAGGACAAGGACCTGCCCGCCGTCATGGACGACCCGAAGCTCAAGGCCGCCGTGGACGGCCTGCTCGCCAAATATCCGCCGGAGGCCGTCGCGGTCTATCTGCACGCCTTCAACGACATGAACGAGGCGAATTGGACGAATTTGAAACAGTTGCTGGAAACGGACGGCCGCCTTCAACTGGGCGGGTCAGGGCAAAGTCCGGCCGCGCATTAGCAGCCCGTTCAAATACTCCTGACTTTGTGGGAGCCGACGCAAGGAGGCCAAAATCTTCTTGTAGCCGCCAATGTGAATTGGCGGACCCATCCCGTGACGGCGATCTCGGCCGTTTCACAACGGCGGCTACGGGAGCTTGGTTCCGTGTTGAAAATATTCTGGCACCGGCCGGGCGGTCTTGTATCGTTCCCATTGCGAACCCGCGGGTCCGCGAACAAACCGAAACATGGAACCGAAAGCTGACATTGCTCTTATTGGTCTGGCTGTGATGGGCCAGAATCTCATCCTGAACATGAACGACCACGGGTTCACCGTCGTCGCATTCAATCGCACCGTCTCCAAGGTGGACGACTTCCTCGCAAACGCAGCCAAAGGCACAAACGTCCTGGGCGCACATTCGATCGAGGAGATGATTTCGCTCCTGAAAAAACCCCGCCGCGTCATGCTTATGGTCAAGGCCGGCCAGGCCGTGGACGAATTCATCGAGCGCCTGCTGCCCCATCTCGAACCCGGTGACATCATCATCGACGGCGGCAATTCGCTGTTCGAAGACACCGCGCGCCGCGTGGCGTACGCCGAAAGCAAGGGCCTTCTCTACATCGGCACCGGCGTCAGCGGCGGCGAGGACGGCGCCCGCCACGGACCCAGCATCATGCCCGGCGGCTCGGCCGCCGCGTGGCCCCATGTGAAAGCCATCTTCCAGGGCATCGCCGCCCGCGTGGAAGACGGCACGCCCTGCTGCGATTGGGTCGGGGAGGGCGGCGCAGGACACTACGTCAAAATGGTCCACAACGGCATCGAGTATGGCGATATGCAACTCATTTGCGAAGCCTACAACCTGATGAAAACCGGCCTCGGCCTGACGCCGGATCAGATGCGCGATGTCTTCGCCGAATGGAACAAAGGCGAGCTGGACTCCTACCTGGTCGAAATCACCCGGGACATCCTGGGGTTCAAGGACGCCGACGGCCAGCCGCTCGTGGACAAAATTCTCGACACCGCCGGCCAGAAAGGCACCGGCAAGTGGACGGTGATCTCGTCACAGGACCTCGGCATCCCGATCACGCTGATCGCCGAGGCGGTTTATGCCCGATGCGTTTCCGCCATGAAGGACGAGCGCGTGGCCGCCGCAAGGAAATTGAAGGGGCCGAAACCCGCCATTAAGGGCGACCACAAAAAGTTCATCGAAGCCATCCGCCAGGCGCTTTACGCATCCAAGATCATCAGCTACACGCAAGGGTACATGCTGATGCGCGCCGCCGCCAAAGAGCATCGCTGGAATCTGAATTACGGCGGCATCGCCCTCATGTGGCGCGGAGGCTGCATCATCCGCAGCGCGTTCCTCGGCAAAATCAAGGAGGCTTTCGACAAAAACGCCAAGCTCTCCAACCTCCTGCTCGATCCCTTTTTCAAAAAGGTCGTCAGACAGTGCCAACGCTCGTGGCGCAATGTCGTGGCCGTCGCCGCCAAGAAAGGAATTCCCGTCCCGGCGTTCAGCACCGCCTTGGCCTTTTACGACGCCTACCGAAGCGAATGCCTGCCGGCAAACCTGCTCCAGGCCCAGCGCGATTACTTCGGCGCGCACACGTACGAACGCGTGGACAAACCCCGCGGCGAGTTTTTCCACACCAACTGGACCGGCCATGGCGGCACAACCGCCTCGGGCACCTATACGGCCTGACCCGAAATTTCGGTGGTGGTACAGTTTGGACAAACGGTGGGTGGGGCGAGCGTCCTCGCGAGCCGAAAACCGAAAGGTTCGCCCGACCAGCGGCTCGCCGGGAGTCTCGCCCCACCAAACTGTACCACTACCGAAATTTCCGCCTTCCCAAATGAGCCGGTTCGGATTAAAACTCATCCATGATCTCGATCTGCTTCCCCTCATTCGCCCTCATCGGAACACTGGCCATCCTTTTCACCCTCACGCCCCCCGCTTCTGGCGCATCGGCAGGCACCGGGGCTTCTTTCAAAGGGCCGATTGGATTGCAGCTTTACAGCCTGCGCGACCAATTCGCCGCCGATGTCCCGGGTGCGCTCGACAAAGTCCAGGGCTTCGGCGTCAAATACGTCGAACTGGCCGGCACCTACGGCCTCACGCCCGCGCAGTTCAAGGCGCAGCTCGATGCCCATGGCCTCATCGCCGTAAGCGGACATTTCCCCTTCGACAGCTTTCGAACGAATATCGACGGCATCGTGCGCGACGCCAAAGCGCTCGGGCTTGATTACGTCGGATGCGCCTGGATCCCCCACGATGATGCCGTGCCCTTTGACGAAAAAACCTGCCGTGATGCGATTGCCGTTTTCAACAAGGCCGGCGAAGCCCTCTCAAAGCACGGCCTCAAGTTCTTTTATCACGTCCATGGTTACGAGTTTGTGCCCTTCGGCAAGGGCACACTGTTCGATCTCCTCATGACGGAGACGAATCCCAAGTACGTGAGCTTCCAGATGGACGTCTTCTGGATCGTCCATCCGGGCCAGGACCCGGTGAAACTCCTGAAGACCTATGGGAAACGCTGGCAGTTGATGCATCTCAAGGGAATGAAGGCCAGCACCCCGACTGGCTTGCTCACGGGCCACACCGATGTGGCCAATGACGTGGCCTTGGGAACCGGCAAGATCGATTACGTCCCGATTTTGCGCGCCGCGCGGAAGGCGGGTGTGAAATGGTACTTCATCGAAGACGAGTCTCCTTCCTCGATCGAGCAGATTCCCCACAGCCTTCACTATCTCGAGACGGTCGCATTCTGACGCCACATACTGCACCAAACCCGGGTCCCCCCACCATGAAAACAAACCAATCCATTGGCAAACTGGCGAGCGCAGCCCTCCTCATCACCATGTCTCCCGCATTCGGCCAATCCCCTGACCTCGGACTGTTTTCAAACCACGGTGACATCGGCAGCGTCCTGAAACCGGGCTCCGCCGAATTCGACTCCGCTAAAGGCGCCTACCTCGTCGGCGGCGGCGGCGGAAACATGTGGATCACCAACGACGCGTTTCATTTTGTCTGGAAACAAATGTCCGGGGATGTGGCTCTCTCGGCGAACATCCGCTGGATCGGCACGGATGGAAACGCGCACCGCAAAGCCTGCCTGATCCTCCGGCAAACTCTCGAACCCAATTCGGCTTACGCCGACGCGGTTCTTCACGGCAACGGCCTGGCTTGCCTCCAGTACCGCGAAGCACCGGACGCCCAAACCCGCGAGATCCAATCCTCGGCAGCCAACCCGGCCCGCTTGTGCATCCAACGGCGCGGCGCCTATGTTTCCCTTTACATCGCCGCCCCCGGCGAAACCCTGCACCCGGCCGGAGGATCGTTCCGAATCCAATTGAACGAATCGTTCTATCTCGGCCTCGGTGTCTGCGCGCATGATAACAACGTGCTCGAGCAGGCCGAGTTCTCCAATGTCGAAATCACCCCTCTGCCCTCCAACCCGGCCGTCTCGCCCGCAATCGAAAGCACCCTCGAAGTCTTCACGCTCGCCCCGATGGAGCGCCGGGTCGTTTATCACACGAGCGACCACATCGAAGCGCCGAATTGGTCGCAGGACGGCCAGTATTTGCTCATCAATCGCAACGGGCGAATCTATCAACTGCCGGCGACCGGCGGGCAACCGCGCCTGATCGATACCGGCATCGCCGTCCACTGCAACAATGACCATGGCATCTCACCGGATGGAAAACTCCTGGCCGTCAGCGACCAGAGCGGGGACGACAACAAATCGCGCATCTACGTGCTCCCCCTCAGCGGTGGCTCGCCGCGCCGCGTCACACCTCAGGGACCTTCCTATTGGCATGGCTGGTCGCCCGATGGCCGGACCGTTGCCTATTGCGCCGAACGAAACGGCCAGTTCGACATCTACACCATCCCCGTCGGCGGCGGCGTGGAAAAGCGCCTCACCACCGCGCCCGGACTCGACGACGGACCCGATTATTCGCCGGACGGGAAATACATCTACTTCAACTCCGAACGCACCGGCCGGATGCAAATCTGGCGGATGAGATCCGACGGCAGCAGACAGGAACAGATGACGGACGACGAATACAACAACTGGTTCGCCCATCCTTCGCCCGACGGAAAATGGATCGTGTTCCTTTCGTATCCAAAGGACGTCAATGGTCATCCGGAGAACAAGGATGTGATGCTCCGGTTGATGCCGGCGGGCGGCGGCAAAATCCAGGTGCTCACCAAATTCTTCGGCGGACAGGGAACGATCAATGTCCCCTCCTGGTCGCCGGACAGCCTCCGCTTCGCGTTCGTCAACTATCAGCCGGTCTATCCGTGAGCCCGGTAGAGCTTCATCGAAGAACGGATGAAGCGGGCGAAAGACATCGAAGCAGATCGCGCCCCGGCAATCCTGGAACAACTGGTCCGGAAAGCCGAAGTTGCCGGCGCCATGCAGACGGAAGTGAACGAAGCCCGAGGATTGAATTTCGCGAAAGCCGCCCGCCACCTCCTCCGTCAGGATCCGCAGGTGCTCGTCATCGGTGAGAGCCGCGCGCGAACCTGGCGGTCTGGCGATGCGAATTGGAGTTGCAGAAAAGATCCAGGAAATCCGGTGGCCTGCGGCCGCTGTTCACCTTCGTCGCCGTCCCGGCTCCCAATTCATCCCAATGAACACCGGCTTTCAATCCACAAACCGCGGCCCAACTCGACCCCGCCAGGGCGGCATGGCGGTCATCCTCATGCTCGTGCTACTGTCCATCATCCTCATTTATCTCGCCGCAAATCTGCATTCGCTCTACAGCCTCGGACGCGAATTAAGGCTCACGGAACGAGACCAGATCCGCCGGCTTCAAAACAACCGTCACACCGTTGCTCCCGCCCTCGGACCCGCCGCTCAAACAGACGCAACTCGCAGGTAGTCTCATGGCGCAGTGGCGATATTCGCGTGCAGCGACTGGTGCTGCGCACACAGTCGCGGTCCGTAAGGCGGTGGACCGCGGCTGTGTCCGCCGAGGACCAGCCGCAGCGCGCCAGGCCGATTCACACCCGGAATAGACCCTCCGGCGCCATCCACCTGCTTACCCGCTGCGGCTGATGCTTCGCCTACAGCCGCGCTCCTGACCCTCACTTCCTATCGCACCCCGTCCGGATGCGCCCGCCGCCAATCGCCTCTGAATTTGCACTTTTCTTTCGTGATCCCCGCCTTACCCTGCGTCGTCCCGCGCTGCGGGAAAAACGGCTTTGAAACTGTTCAATACTCTTTCGCGATCGACACAGGATTTTGTGCCGCTCGATCCCGCGGGAAAAAAGGTCGGAATGTATTGCTGCGGGCCGACGGTGTACGATACGGCCCACATCGGCAACTGGCGCACGTTCGTGTTCTGCGACCTGGTCCGGCGCTTTCTCGAATTCAAGGGATACCAGGTCACCCACGTCATGAACATCACCGACGTGGAGGATAAAATCATCAAGGGCGTCCGCGAAACAAAGACGCCGTTGCGCGACTATACATCGAGGTACGAAGCCGCGTTCTTCGAGGAGTTGAAGCAGTTGAACTGCCTCACGCCGCACCATACCCCCCATGCCACCGGACACATCGCGGACATCCTCTCGCTCATCGACCGGCTGCTGCAGCGCGGCCTGGCTTACAAGGCGGCCGATGGCTCGGTCTATTTCAGCATCGAAAAATATCGCGCCCAGGGCGGCGCCTACGGCCAGTTGGTCAAACTGAACTTCGATGAAATGCGCCCGGGCGAACGCGTCAATGCCGACGAATACGCCAAGGAAGCCGTCGCGGATTTTGCGCTGTGGAAGGCGCGCGTGCCCGAGGACGGCGACGTGTTCTGGCCGAGTCCGTGGGGCGAAGGCCGCCCGGGATGGCACATCGAGTGCAGCGCCATGAGCATGAAATTCCTCGGCCCGAGCTTCGATCTGCACCTCGGCGGCGAGGATTTGATGTTCCCGCATCACGAAGACGAAATCGCGCAGAGTGAAGGCGCGGCCATGCAGCCTGCCGGCCAGCGTTTCGTCAAATACTGGCTCCACGGCGCGCATTTGCTCGTCGAAGGCAGGAAGATGAGCAAATCCCTAGGCAACTTCTTCACCGTGCGCGATCTCCTGGCAAAAGGATTCACCGGCCGGGAAATCCGGTACCTCCTGCTCACCGCACATTACCGCGAGACGTTCAATTTCACGCTCAACGGACTTCAGGGAGCGCGCACGGCGCTGGCGCGGATCGATGAGTGTTTGAGCAGGCTTATTGAGTTTTGGGACGACTCCATGGGCCACGTTAACGTTCAGCCACACCCTGACGATTCTAAATTGCTTGAGCAATTCCGAGATGCTTTGGACGACGATCTAAATGTTTCCAAGGCATGGGGAGTTATTTTTGCGTGGATTCGCGATCTGAATCGCGCAATGTCTGCGGAGCGTTTGTCCCGTGACCGGGCCGCGAGCGCATTGGGAACGTGGAAACAACTGGACAGGTTGCTCGGATTGAACCTCCAGCCCCGATCCGCGCTCCGAATGAGCGAAGCTCCACAAGGGATTGTCCCATCGGGGTTTCTTGTGGATATCCGTGGCGAAGAAGAAGCGCCAGAAGAAATCAAGCATCTCCTGATGCAACGAATTCAGGCGCGCAAAGCGAAAGATTTCAAGCAGGCGGACTGGATCCGCGACCAATTGAAGACAAAGGGCTGGGTCATTGAAGACACCCCCAAAGGACCGAAGCTGAAAAAACTTTAGCGCCGTTCTGCAACCGATGCGTCTTTGCGGCGCCGAAAAACGAAAAGAAATGGAAACATCCAACATCCAGTGGCGGAAGCACACGGGTCTCCCATTGCATGTTCGATGTTGGATGTTGGATGTTGGATGTTGGTCTTTGCCCAAAGGACAAAACATTCCCGCATCGCAATAAAGACGATGAAAGGCCTGTTCGTCACATTCGAAGGCACCGAAGGCTGCGGCAAATCCACCCAGATGAAGCTGCTCCAGGAACGCCTGCTCTCGGCCGGCCATCCCAACGTGCTCGCCTTGCGCGAACCGGGCGGTACCGCCATCGGCGAGGAAATTCGCCACACGGCCAAACACAGCCGCACCACCGCAGCCATGTCTCCGGAAACGGAATTGCTCCTGATGAACGCCAGCCGCGCCCAACTGGTCCGCGAACTCATCCGCCCCGCCCTCGATGCCGGAAGAATCGTCCTCTGTGACCGCTTCTACGATTCCTCCACCGCCTACCAGGGCTACGGTCGCGGGCTGGACCTGAAGTTCGTTCGCGACGTGATCGAGTTCGCCGTCGGCGGGACGCGCCCCAATTTGACGGTGCTGCTGCGCGTGCCGTCCAACGTCAGCGCCGACCGGCTCCACGCGCGCCGATCCCGCGCGGCGGTTGCGCCCGACCGGATAGAAAACGAGGACGATCTTTTTTTCCAGCGCGTCGCCGCGGGCTACGAAGCCATTTCCGCCGCCGAACCGGAACGCGTCCGGGCCGTGAACGCAACCGGCGAGCCTAATACGGTAGGTGCGGCGATCTGGAACCTTGTGCGGCCCATGCTTCCGACCGCGCCTTAGCTTCCACTGTCGCCCGCGCTCTCGCGATCCATGCATGCAGCTCCGGGCTGATCGTGGGATCCTTCGAACCTGCCAGCTCCCATGAACTCAACGCCTGGGCGTACTCCTGTCCGATGAAGGCCAACATGCCCCGATCGAGGAGAAAATCTGCCGACCCGGACGGCAGCAGTCCAACGGCCCGCCGGAAATCTTCAACCGCCCCCGGGATGTCCCCATTGCCATATCGCGCCCAGGCTCGCGTACCATAGGCGGCTCCGGAATTGGGATCCAACCGGATCGCGCGGCCGGCATCGTTGATGGCCCCGTCGAAGTCCTTCTTCAAATACTTCACCCACCCCCGCACATTCCACGCGCTCGAGTCGTTCGGCGCGCCCTGAATCGCGCGATCGAAATCCGCGACCGCTCCCTCCAGGTCTCCCAACTTCTCCTTCGCCAGGCCGCGACGAAGGCAGGCTGCGTGGTTCGTGGGATTTCCTTCCATGGCCTTCGTGCAGTCGGCAATGGCTCCCCGGTAGTCTCCCAGCTTGAACCTCGCCAGTCCGCGACCGTCGTACGCCGGGGCACTTTTGGGATCGAGCGCGATGACCCGGTTGAAATCAAGTATCGCGCCGGAGTAATCCTCTTTCTCAACCTTCGCGAACGCACGGCCTGCAAACATCTTCCGGTCGGCCGGATCGAGCGCAATGCCCCGAGTATAGTCGGCAATGGCCCCGTCCCAGTCTCCCTGCCCGGACCGGACAGACGCGCGACTTTCATAACCCGCTGTGCCCTTAGGATTCAATTCGATCGCCCGGCTGAAATCGGCGCCGGCCCCGGCCAGATCCCCTTTCTCCATCTTCAGCCGCCCGCGGTTGTAAAAAAGAAATGCGTTTGTGGACCCGAGCGCGACAGCCTTGCTGTAAGCGGCAATCGCTCCCGCCGGATCCCCCGCCGCCTCCTTCGCAATCCCCAGGTTCTCGTAAACCACCCGATCGGTCGGATTCAACTGAATCGCAATGTCAAAATCGGCGATCGCTCCCGCGTAATCTGCTTTCCTCACCCTTGCCAACGCGCGGCTCTGATACAGCGGAGCACTCGCGGGAGCCAGATCGATGGCATGCGTGAAATCCTCGATGGCTCCCTCCAGGTCGCCGGTCCTGGACTTCGCGCTGGCTCGTCCAAGAAAACTCCAGGCGTCCTTCGGTTTCAATCCGATCGCCCGGTCGAAATCTCGAATGGCACCCTCCGGATCACCCGCGAGTCGCTTCGCCTCCGCCCGATTGGCAAATGATCCGGCCACGTCCGCATTCAGGTCGATCGCCCGCGACCAGTCGTCGATCGCCGCCTTCCAATCCCGCATCCGGCTCTCTGCAAGCCCGCGCTGGAAATACGACGCTCCGGATTTTGGATCCAGCTCGATGGCCTGATTGTAATCGGCAATGGCCCCCTGCAAATCGCCTGCGTTGAACTTCGCTTCGCCCCTGCCCTCGTAAGCCGCCGCTGCCTTCGGCTCCAGACGCAGCGCGCGCGCGTAGCCGTCAATCGCCTCCGCCCAATCTCCCGTCCTGGCCGCCGCCGAGGCCAGGCCCTCCAAAAATGTCACGTTCCCCGAATCCAGCCGGATGGCCTGATTGTAATCGGTCCGCGCTCCTGCCCAATCCCCCTGCTTGGATTTGATCAACCCCCGATCGTTATACGCCCACGCATTCGTCGGATTCAATTCAATGGCCTGGTTCAAGTCGGCGATGGCGCCTTCCACGTCGCCCCGACCGGACTTGGCAAGCGCGCGCTTCTCATGGGCCGCGGAATCCTTTGGATCCAGTTGGATCAGCCGGTCAAAATCCCCGATCGCTCCCGCCCAATCTCCCGTTCGGGTGTGCGCGCAGCCCCGGTAATCGTAGGCTCCGATCAACTTCGGATCCAGCTCCAGAGCGCGTGTCAGGTCCGCGATCGCCCCGGTCCAATCGCCCCGGTCGTATCGCTGCTGCCCGCTCTTGAACAACGCCTCGGCTTGCCCGGCCTTTTCACCGCAACCGGTCGCAAGCAGGCCTCCCACGAGGCACACCGCCACCGCGGCAAAGAACTTTCCAACAATGCGCACCGGAAACTTTTAACAAGAACCCCACCTCGGGCAAGTCGCTTTGTTGACACGCGAGAAGTCTCACGAAGCACTTGCCGATCCTCCCGCCTTCGTTATCCTGTGGACCCATTCAATCATGATCGAAGATACCATCGGCAAAATTGAGGACAAGATTCGCGGCGCCGACGCCATCAAGGACGGCCGGAAGCAGGAGCTGCTGCAACTCCTCCACACGCTGAAATCCGAGATCAGCTCCCTGTCCAAGACGCACGGCGAACAGGCCCAAAGCATCGCAGGCTTCACCGAATTGTCCGCCCATGAAGCCACGCGTTCCAAGCAGAACCCGGAACTCCTCAATCTCTCACTCAAAGGTTTGTCCTCGTCCGTCGGTGGTTTCGAGAAATCCCACCCGCGCCTGGTCCAGATCGTCAACACCCTCAGCCAGACACTGTCGAACCTCGGGATTTAACCGCCGAACACAGCCCAACGGGCCGCGACTGTGTGCGAAGCACCAGTCGCTGCACGCGAACATCGTCACTACGCCGTGGAACTATCCCCCAGCCTCCCCCTTTCTTGCCATGCTGCGGCTGGTCCTCGGCGG
>PLQC01000042.1 GCA_003159675.1 Limisphaerales bacterium | reverse complement strand
GGACGCGCGGCAGCGCGTCCCTACCAAAATGAATGTCGTGCACACGGCTGCGCCGGACGGACGCGCGGCAGCGCGTCCCTACCGGGTTCATGGGCGATGGGCAGCTCCGAAAGGAACAAGGGCCTCTCTATGAATCGGGCCTGCGTAGCCGCCGTTGTGAAACGGCGGGGATCGCCACTGCGGGGGTCGGGTCCGCCAATCCACATTGGCGGCAATTACAATTTCAGCTTCTCCGCCACCTGCGCCACGTCCTTGTCGCCGCGGCCGCTGAGATTCACGATGACGAGCTTGTCCCTCCCCAGTCCGGGCGCGCGGCGCATGACTTCGGCGACGGCGTGGGCCGACTCGAGCGCGGGGATGATCCCTTCCAGCCGCGCCAGTTTCATGAACGCCGCCAGCGCCGCGTCGTCCTTCGCGTAGGTGTACTCGACCCGCCGCTGCTCGTGCAGCCAGGCGTGTTCGGGACCGACCGCGGCATAATCCAGCCCGGCGCTGACGCTGTGCGTGAGCTGGATCTGGCCAAATTCATCCTGCAGCAGATACGAGCGCGTGCCCTGCAGCACGCCGAGCGAGCCGCCCTGGAACCGCGCCGCGTGTTTGTTCGGCTGGATTCCCTCCCCACCCGCTTCGACGCCCACCATCTTCACCGACGCGTCTTCCAGGAATGGATAAAACAGGCCCATGGCGTTGGAACCGCCTCCGACGCACGCAACGAGCACGTCGGGCAGCCGGCCTTCCTTCTCCAGGATCTGCCGGCGCGCTTCGTCGCCGATGACACGCTGGAAATTTCGCACCATGAGCGGATACGGATGCGCGCCGTAAACTGTGCCGAGGATGTAATGCGTCGTCCGCACGTTCGTCACCCAGTCCCGCATCGCTTCGTTGATCGCTTCCTTCAACGTCTGCTGCCCCGCTTTCACCGATACTACTTCGGCCCCCAGCATTTTCATGCGATGGACGTTGAGCGCCTGCCGCTCGCAATCCANNGGCGCCCATGTAAACCACGCAGCTCAATCCGAACATCGCCGCCACCGTGGCCGTGGCGACCCCGTGCTGCCCCGCGCCGGTCTCCGCGATGATGCGGGTCTTGCCCATGCGCCGGGCGAGCAGGATCTGGCCGACGCAGTTGTTGATCTTGTGCGCGCCGGTGTGGAGCAGGTCTTCGCGCTTGAGATAGATTTTCGCCCCGCCGAGCTCGCGCGTGAGGCGCTCGGCGAAGTAGAGCGGCGTCGGCCGGCCACAAAACTCCCTCAGGTAATACTCGAGCTCGCGCTGAAACTCCGGGTCCGCTTGCGCGCGGAAGTATTCCTCCTCCAATTCCTGCAACGGATGCATCAGCGTCTCCGGCACGTAACGGCCGCCATAGGGCCCAAAATGGCCCCGGGCGTCGGGCACTGCAGGCCTGGTGATAACGTTCATAAATTCAGTTCTAGAATGCGCCGGTGTCTCTCGAATCAGGAGTCGCTCATCGGCAATGATTTGCAAGCCAAAAGTGATCCGAAAGCCGATCGTTCCGGCCTCGCGCAGGCTTTGCCGCTCCCGCGCACAGGGCACATCTCCTCTTTTCTCAAAAAGCCCGGGAACAAAATCCAGACGCCAGTCTCTTAATGGTAATCCATGGCCCACCCCACCGACAGCCAGACGGAAACTGTCGCGCAGATCCTCGCCCATAACCCGGGCACTGTGGACGCCAAAATCGCCTTCGTCGAACAAACGGGCGGCGGCACAGCGACCGTTGGTCCCGCCCTGTTCTATTTTGACGACGTCCAATTGAACAGTGTTCCCGAACCAACGATGGCCGCGCTCGTGTTGCTGGGTGGTAGTTTGATACCAATCGGCCGCCGCTGGCGCCGGTCCTGATCGAGCTTTTGGCAGTGTCCTGATTCCACGGGTAGGGACGACCTGCGGGTCATCCGAGGCCGCGCAGCAGCGCGGCCCTACCCTCAAACGCTCCTTGCGGATTGGATGAAGTCACGGACCTTGACGGGATCCTTCCTGCCCGGGGAAACTTCCACGCCGCTCGACACATCGACCGCGTACGGCCGAACCTTGACGACGGCGGCCGCGACATTTTCCGGTGTCAAACCGCCGGCCAGAAAAACCGGGCACCCGAGTTTCACGGCTTCGACCGCGAGATCCCAATCGAATTTTTCCCCCGTGCCGCCCGGCTTGCCCGGCGTGTGCGCATCCAGCAACCAGGCATCGGTCCGGTAACCGGGCAATGCCTTCAGCGAGGCGGCATCCCGCATCCGAAATGCCTTCATGCTCATCAGCCCGAATTGCAGACAATACTCCGGCGCTTCGTCGCCATGAAACTGGAGCAGATTCAGGCCGCACTCGCGGATCGAACGCACCACCAGGTCCTCCGCCGCATCGACAAACACCCCGACTTTCACAACGTGCGCCGGCAGTTGCCGGATGATCCCCGCGGCAACGGCCGGGGACACGCAACGCGGGCTTTTGTCGTAAAACATGAAACCCAGCGCATCGGCGCCCGCTTCGACCGCCGCGAGTGCGTCCGGGGCATTGGTGATGCCGCAAATCTTGACTTTAACGCTCATGGAGCCGCCAGATTATCCCACTTCCCCGCCCGGATCTCAACCGCCATCGGCGGGCCACTCGTGAAGTGTGGCGTATGTATCCTGAGGTTCCCCCATTGCCGATTGCCGGAAACTTTTTGGGAGTGACCATTTCCAATGGAGGGGATATAGTCGTGTTTGCAGGCGGCGCAAATCATCGCAAGCCACCATAGCTCAAATGGATAGAGCAGCGGTTTCCTAAATTAATGCTTATCCCTGAGTGACTGCGGCCAATTGCGGCCAAGTGCGGCCAACAGCAACCCGGCTTCATTTTCTTCTGAAATTGATCCGGCCAATTGCGGCCAACTGGGGCCATCCCTGTTGGCACTGGGTTACATTTTTTGGGTTACTTTACAAAAACTGACAAGATGAAATACGCAGAAGCAATCAAGTCTCATTTGGCTCAATACCGAAGCAAAAAGCTGGAAATTACTGAATGTGGAACGTGGCACAAAAAGGAATACCCGCACATTTTACCAGAAGGGCGTCGGAAGGAGAATGTCCTCAAAACGATTCGGGGCGAGTTTTGGGAATATGCTCATCGGAGAGCGTTAGGGGAAAAATGCCTAAAAGACAGCCTGCATCAATGTTTTCACCACCTCAATTCTTCTCAGGCGCTGTGTTTCAATCTGTTTTACCCATTCCTTCTCAAACCGGAATGGCTCAATTTTCTGCCGACTGTTCTCCTGGGTCGAAATGCCGAGGTGGTAAATGATGCAGAGTTTGAGCACATCGAAGACCCGAATGAAGGGACCAATTTCGACTTCTTCATGCAGTTAAGGTCGGGTCGGAGACTTTTTTTTGAATGCAAATTCACCGAGGTTGATTTCGGTCGTGCAAAGGATGACAAGAAGCATCAGCAAAAACTTGTGGATATTTACAGATTCAAGCTTCAGAAAAAGGTGAAGCCTGGAGCATTGGAATCCTCTGTTTTCCTCAAACACTACCAACTTCTCCGCAACATCTCACACGTCAATCCAGAGAACAAAGACCACCTTTTCCTTATTTTTCCAAGGGGCAATTCCGACATCGTATCTCCTCTGGTTTGCAGGGTCGGAGTCCTTGATGACTTTCTGGCAGAAAAAATGAAAAGCTGCGTAACTGTTCTGCAATTGGAGGATCTGATTAAGCGCATTCAGGGGACATCTGTGATGGAAGATTCAGTGATGAAAATGCATTGGCACTTGTTTGAGGAGAAATATTTGCCTGGCTCCGGCTCACCCAGCCAA
>PLQC01000034.1 GCA_003159675.1 Limisphaerales bacterium | reverse complement strand
GGCGAGTCGCCGACCGGAACGGGCGGGTCGCCCGTTCCACCCATGTTGATGCCCCTGGCCAAACCGGACTTCGCTCTGTCCGGTTGACGAATTCCCGTCCATCGGAGAGGCTCGACATGCTGAATGACTTCGAAGCCACCACGACGATTTCGAGCGGGCGGTTTGGACCCAACTCCGGCCACAGGCCCGGGTGATTTGGCCACCCGGTTGCCTTCGGTTTATGCGAACAGGCGCTGACACAACCAGGGTTTCCCCGGCGGAGTCCGGAAGCGGCGCGACAGAGCGGGTTTTGAACCCCGTGCTGCTGGGAGGCGCCCTGATATTCCTGTCCGTCTTGATCGCCTATTGGCCGGCCCTTCGCGGCGGGTTCATCTGGGACGATGACGCTTACGTCACGACAAATCCGCTGCTCACGGCTCCGGACGGGTTGAGGCAAATCTGGTTTTCGGCGCACCGGCAGTCGCAGTACTTTCCGCTGGTTTACACGACGCTCCGGCTGGAGCGCGCGCTTTGGGGGGTGAATCCCTTTGGCTATCATGTCGTGAATGTCCTGTTGCATGGCGCCAATGCCCTCCTCGTCCTTGCCCTGTTGAGACGGCTCGCAGTCCCCGGAGCCTGGCTGGCGTCCGCCCTGTTCGCGCTTCATCCCGTGCAGGTCGAAACGGTAGCGTGGGTGACCGAGCTGAAGAACACCGAATCCACGCTCTTCTATCTGCTGGCGCTTCTGGCATGGATGCGCTTCACCGATGAAACCATGGTTCATCGATGGCGATTCTACGGCCTGGCGATTCTGCTCCACGCGGCCGCCCTGTTCAGCAAAACCACGGCCTGCACATTGCCTGCCGTGATGATTTTGACGCTTTGGTTGCAAGGGCGGCGGCCGAGGTGGCGATGGCTTGCCCAGACCGCGCCATTCGTTGTCATGGGCCTCGCGATGGGTTTGGTGTCGATCTGGTGGGAACGTCACATGGGCAATTACGGCAAGGAATACGGTCTGGGATTCAACGCGATCGAGCGCCTGCTGATCGCGACTCATGGGCTCTGGTTCTATTTGGGAAAGCTGGTGTGGCCGGTCCACCTGACGTTCAGCTATCCGCGCTGGAATCTCAACATCCATGATTTCCGCCAGTACGGCTGGGGAATCGGCTTTCTGGCGGTCGCCGCGTTGTTGTGGTGGCGACGCCAGGTTGTGGGCCGGGGCACCCTTGCCGCCTTCCTCTTCTTCGTGGTCGTCCTCGCGCCCATGCTCGGATTCATCCCTCTGTTCACCTTCTATTACACCTTCGTGGCGGACCATTACCAGTATCTCGCGTGTCTCGGGCCGCTGGCATTCATGGCCGCGGCCATGACGCGCCTCGCGACACGATGCCGGGCACCGGTGCCCGCGCAATTCGCGTGCTGCCTGCTTCTCCTGTGGGGACTGGGCGCCCTGACCTGGCACCAGGCCGGCACCTACCGGGACATCGAAACGCTCTGGCGCGATACCATCGGGAAAAACCCGGGGTCCTGGCTCGCGCACAACAATCTGGGATTGCTCCTCGCCGCGCAGGGCCGGAATACAGAGGCCGAGGCTGAATACAACGAAGTGCTCCGCCTCAAGCCGGATTCCTGGACCGCGCACAATGACCTGGGCACACTCCTGTCCGCCGAAGGCAGGAAAGCGGAGGCCGAGGCCCAATTGAACGAAGCGCTCCGGCTGAAGCCGGACGATCCCGATGTTCAGTATAACCTCGCGAACCTGCTCGCCACCACCGGCAGGATCCGCGAGGCCATCCCCCATTATGAGCAAGCCCTCCAACTCAAGCCCGACGACGGGGACATGCACAACAACCTGGGCGTGGCCTTTTACTCGATCCACGAGGCGGACCCGGCCGTGCTGCAGTTTCGCGAGGCCATCCGGTGCAAGCCGGAATCGGCCAACTTCCACTGCAATCTCGGCAACGCATTTCTCGCCCAACACCGGTTGAACGAAGCGACCCGGGAATATATGCGGGCGCTGGAACTGAATTCCGACTACGCCGAACCCCGCGCCCGGCTGCGCTCATTGGGGGTGAACCTCAGGCATCGGGGCGACTAGCGACCCCGGCGCAGCCCGATTGTGCAATTGAAACCCTAACAACCATGAAACACTTCAAAGCCATTGCCGCGATGTCGCTCAATCGCGTGATTGGCGCTGGAAATCGAATTCCGTGGCACTATCCGGAGGATTTCAAATGGTTCCGGGAAAAAACCATCGGGAACATTGTTGTGATGGGGCGGAAGACCTTCGAAAGCCTCGGTAAACCCCTGCCGAACCGCAAGAATCTGATCCTGACCCGGCATCCGCGACAACTGATCCGGAGGCATCCGGCGATCTTCGGCCAGTACAAGGAATGGCGGGGCGGAAGAAACCTCAAGCAGCACCAGTACCAGTTGAACCTGATCCGGCTGGACGGCAATCGAAACGAGGACATCAGGATATTCAGTTCGTTGAAACTGCTGGATCCGGAAGAGTTCCCGGATCAAATCTTCATCTGCGGGGGCGCGCAGGTTTATGAGCAGTTGCTGCCGAGGTGCTCGGATCTTTACCTCACGCTGGTCAAGGCCGAGTACCAGGGCGATGCATTTTTTCCGCCGTTTGAAAACCGGTTTGTGCTCGTCGAGGAGGTCCGCGACACGCCCGATTTCAAGATACTCCACTACCGCCACAAGATGCTGCAGTCGGAGGAATCAACGTGAACGGGGGGTAGAACGGGCGACCCGCCCGTTCCGG
>PLQC01000049.1 GCA_003159675.1 Limisphaerales bacterium | reverse complement strand
TGTCACCGTGCCGCAGACCCGCGCTCCGAGTCTTTGGGCAACACGCCCTCAAGATGCGCCCTCCACCTGCCGACAAAAGAGATTGATCTGGGCGTGGCGATTTTCGATGCTCAAGAGGCGTTCGAACCACCGCCGAAGAACGAGATATGCTGAAGTCCGGAATCCTCAACCCGCAACTGCTTTCGCTCCTGGCGCGCGTGCGCCACACCAACGCGTTGGTCATCGCCGACCGCGGCTTTCCGTTCTGGCCGCAGATCGAAACCGTCGATCTGTCGCTCGTGGACGACGTGCCGACGGTGCTGCAGGTGCTCGCGGCCATCCGCCCGGTCTTTCATGCGGCCCAAGCCTGCATGGCGCGCGAGTTTCGAACCCACAACCCCGCCGCTGTCCGGGCGGAATTCACGAAGGCGCTGACGGGCATTCCGACGGCTTATGAACCGCACGTGGCGTTCAAAAAGCGCGTCCCCGCCGCCATCGGGCTCATCCGCACCGGCGACACGACACCGTACGCCAACATGATTCTGGTGTCCGGCTGACGGTGCCGTGAAGCGCCCGCAGAACACGCTGATGCAAACGAAACGCGCCGAGCATTCCTTTGAACTGCAGTGAAACGAACCGGCACGCCGCCAATCACCCGAATCATCGGCCGGATCCCCAACCGCCTGGCGCTGGCCGGAGGATGGATCGATCAGCCGTTTGTCTCCCGTCACAATCTCCGGCCGCCAGGTTCCATGGTCGTCGTCTCACTTGAACCGACTTTTCGCGTCATGGACCGCTCCGGTTGCGCCAGCGGCACCCGGGCAGTGGCGGTGAAGCTCTGGAAAGGACGCCTGCCTCGCCGCGCTTCCGCCGCGCTGGTCCGCGAGCTTTACGCCGCCGAGAACGCGGGCAAGACCGAGCCGAGCGGATCGCAGGACATGATCGGCCTGGTCTATCCGGGGATCAGCCGTCTGGATTACGATTTCCGCGTCGGTGGGGGCTTGTTCCCGGCGCGGATCGAGTCGCTCAACGACTCCCGTCGCGTGCGCTGGCTCGAGCGCGTGCTTCAAGTCCTGCCGATCGAACCGCGGCCGGAGGGCTACAGTCCGCTCGGGGAGAAACATCTCGACCCGGAATGGATCGCGCGCCTGGGTCGGACCGGCCGTGACTGCTTCGACGCCATCCGCGGGATGGATGTGACGGCGCTGGGCGCTTCCTTCAACGAGTGCATGGCGTGTTGGGAGGCGATCCTGCCGAGCGTGGTGCGCCACCCGGCGCTCAAGGTGGATCTCAAGGCGTTGCATCGGGTGTATCGGGAGCGCTATGCGGGCGCGATGTATTCGGGCTGCGGCGGGGGCTACCTCCTCGTGGCATCGGACGAAGCGGTGCCCGGAGCGTTCAAAGTCAATGTGAGAACTGCGGAGAAGTGAAACCACAGATGAACACGGATGAGTTCAGCGCGGCGAAGCCGCAGCCAGGACATCGAACATTCAACATTCAACATCCAACTCCCAACATCCAATCACGAAAACGCAGATGCTCTTCAATTGGATGTTCGATGTTGAATGTTCGATGTTTCCTCCTGAATTCTTTCAATCCCCGTCTGTCGGTGTCCATCCGTGATTAGACCCATGCCCAAACAAATTGTCATCACAGGCGGCTTCGACGACTTGCGTTCGCGGCATATTCGCTTTCTGGAAGAGTCCGCCAGGCTCGGTTCGCTGACCGTGTTGCTGTGGAGCGACGCCTCGCTGCGCAGGCTTACCGGCGCTGAACCCAAATTTCCCGAAGCCGAGCGCGCCTATGTTCTAAATGCCGTTCGTTTCGTGAGCCGCGTCGAGTTGGTCGAGCGTCCCGCGGACCCGGATTCGCTGCCGGAAATTCCCGGGCCTCGGCCGGATTGCTGGGTTGTGGAGGTGGCGCAGGACACTTCCGCCAAGAAATCGTTTTGCACCGCGCACCGCATTGGCTACCAGGTCATTCCCGACGAAAACCTGCTGGGTTTCCCTGAAGCACCGCCGCCAGCACTCGCGGCAAATCGCAAAAAAGTCATTGCCACCGGCTGTTACGACTGGTTCCACTCCGGTCATGTGCGGTTTTTCGAGGAAGTCAGCGGTTACGGCGACCTATACGTGGTCGTGGGCCACGACGCGAACGTGCGGCAGTTGAAAGGCGCGCCGCATCCGATGCATTCGCAGGACGAGCGGCGTTATTTGGTGGGGGCGATTCGTTTCGTGGCGCAGGCGCTGGTTTCGACCGGGGAGGGCTGGCTTGATGCCGAGCCGGAAATCGAACGGTTGCGTCCGGACATCTACGCGGTGAACGAGGACGGGGACCGGGGTGGCAAGCGGGAGTTCTGCACGCAGCACGGCATCGAGTACCTCGTGCTGAAGCGCGCGCCGGCGCCCGGGTTGCCCCGGCGCAGCAGCACCGAACTGCGCGGGTTTTGAAGCCGCCGCCGCCGGCTGCAAACAGGCCGGAGCGCGGTTATGTCGCTTGATCGTTCGGAAACCCACAGGTCAATCATTTCGTCTCTTCCCGTTCGGACCCTGAAGGCCGCGCGCCGGGAGCAGTGTGCGGACGCGGGAGGGAGGGCGAGAAAGCTTGCCACTGGCGGACGATTGCACAATATTCCGGCCCGTCGAAATCGCTCCCTGACCGCCATGAGCACGAACAAGAAAAGTCTCTTCACAACGCCTGACGGGAAGAACCTGATGTTCACGTTCATTCTCGTCAGTTCGCTGTTTCTCCTTTGGGGAGTCTGCAACGGGCTGATTGACACAATGGACAAGCACTTCCAGAACGAATTGGGTCTAACCAAATCCCAATCCGCCAACGTGCAATTTGCACACTATCTAGGCTACTTTTTGATGTCACTACCGGCAGGGGTGCTGGCAAGCAAGCTGGGTTGGAAAGGCGGTATTATTGCAGGCCTCCTCATTGTCGCAGTCGGGGGTTTCTGGTTCATCCCGGCCACTCATATCCAGGCGGCCGTGCAGGCTGGACACGTGTCAGCAACCACCGCGTTTATCGCCTACCTCTGTGGTGTTTGCGCAATCGCTACAGGACTCACATTTCTGGAAACGGTCGCAAATCCCTACACGACCGTTCTGGGACCGCCGGAATACGCGGCCACCCGCATCAATCTCGCCCAATCCGCCAACGGCATCGGCTGGCTTGTAAGTCCAATCATCGGCAGCATTTTTTTCTATTCCAAAGACGCCCAAGGCCAAAGCACTGGCAGTCAGACTCTCTACATTCCTTACGCCACCATCGCCGTCGTCGTCGTCGTTCTCGCAGCCATTTTCTATTTTGCTTATGTTCCAGACATCAAGAACGAGGATGATTACCATCTGGACGAATCCAAGCACGGTTTGCGCTCCATCTGGTCGCACAAGCACTTTGTGATGGCCGTCGCCGCCCAGTTTTTCTACGTGGCGGCCCAAGCCGGCATTTTCAGCTTTTTCATCAACTGCATGACGTCCGACAAACAAACTGGGTTTAGAATGGTTCCGACTATTCCCGCTTCCTGGGACTCGACCATGACAAGCCTCGCCGCGCACTCTGGCTTCTTGCACAGTTGGCTCCTTGGCTGGTTCGAAACCAATAAGTTCGGCATTCTTTGTATCAGCGACAAAGGTGCTGCCAACCTGGGAACCGTCGCCTTTGCCTGTTTCCTGCTGGGGCGTCTCACGGGTTCCTGGTTATTGAAGAAATTCTCCGCGCACAAAATCCTCGGCCTCTTTGCGGTCTGCAATGTGATCATCACTCTCCTGATCTTCTGCAATCTGGGCTGGCTGTCTGTAGTTTGCGTCTTCCTGAGTTATTTCTTCATGTCCATCATGTTCCCGACCATCTTCGCCCTCGGCATTTTCGGCCTCGGTGCCCTAACGAAAAAGGCATCCTCCTTCATCGTCATGGCCATCATGGGCGGCGCCATCCTGCCCAAATTGATGGGTTACATCGCCGACAAGTTCGACATGTCCCGCGGGTTCATCGTACCCATGTTCTGTTTCGTCTTTGTGGCCTTTTACGCGCTCAACTGGCCGAAGTTCAGCAATGCGGAGTCGTTGCACGGAGTGGGCGCGGCCGGCGGCCATTGATCTCTGTGGAAGCAACGAATGAATACTCGAACCGACAAACTCGCCGCCCTCCTGAGGCTCTCACACGACCTGGGCAACCCGCAGCATCCGCTGGCCATTCTCGCCGAAGGCAACACGTCGACACGCCTCGGCGGCGATTCGTTCCTGGTGAAAGCCAGCGGCAGCAACCTCGGAACCCTGCGCGAGCAGGACGTGGTTGAGTGCAAAACCGCCGTCTTGCTTCCCTTGCTGGATCAAAGCGGAGTGTCGGACGCCGACACCGAAGCGGCTCTCATGGCATCGCGAGCGGATCCGAACGCCAAAAAGCCTTCGGTTGAAGCGCTGTTTCATGCCTGGCTTCTGACGCTGCCGGAAGTGGAGTTCGTGGGTCACACCCACCCGCCGGCAGTCAACAGCATCCTATGCTCGCCGCGGGCGCGGGAGTTTGCCGAAAAACGCATTTTCCCGGATGAGATTGTTTGCTGTGACGTCGCGTCGGTTTTTGTGCCCTTCACGGACCCGGGGTTGCGCCTGGCGCAGAAGATTCGCGAGCAGACCAAAGCGTTCATCCAAAAGCATCAGCGGCCGCCGCGCGTGGTATTGCTCGAGAACCATGGCCTGATCACGCTGGGCCGCACGACCGACGCCGTATTGGCGGCGATGCTCATGGCGGAAAAGGCCGCAGGCATCTGGCTGGGCGCCGCCGCCCTGGGCGGACCGGTTTTCCTGAAGTCCGGGCAGGTGGAACGGATCGCAGGACGACCGGACGAGAAGCTGCGCCGTCGACTATTGAACCTCTGAGCCACACGGTGAGCATCCACCAAACCCACTTATGCCATTAAAACCGAAACACGTTTATCTCATGGCCAGCGGCGATCTGCGCACCAGCGCCAACCAGAAGTGCTGGCCCGCCCAGGCAAAGATGGAAGGCATTCTCATCAAAGCCCTCAAAGCCGAAGGCTGGACCGCCGTCCGCGCGCACCGGTATGACCCCATCAAGAAGCACGGGTTCATTGATTCCCAAAAGATGGGCATGGAAGTGTTCCGGCGCCTGGATCCCGACACCCCGCTCATCGTCGCCGAGAGCGTCTGGCAATACAGCCATCACGTCCTGCACGGCCTGTTCACCCATCGCGGCCCAATTCTCACGGTCGCCAACTGGAGCGGCACCTGGCCGGGACTGGTCGGCATGTTGAACCTGAACGGGTCGATGACGAAGGCCGGCGTTCGTTACAGCACGTTGTGGAGTGAAAAATTCACCGACGGCTTTTTCAAGAGAGGCTTGCGCCAATGGCTGGCGTCCGGCTCGGTCACCCACGACCAGAGCCACGTGCGGGACTTGAATCTCGTCAAACTGCCGGCGGCGGATGAGGAGCTGGGGCGGAACGCGGGGCGTCGCCTGCGCGGGCAGAAGGCGATCCTGGGCGTGTTTGACGAGGGATGCATGGGCATGTTCAACGCGATTATTCCGGATGAGTTGCTGCATCCGACCGGCATTTTCAAGGAGCGCCTCAGCCAGTCTTCGCTCTACGCCGCGATGCTGGAGGTGGGCGACGCCGAAGCCCGCGCCGTCCTGGACTGGTACCGGAAAAGGGGCGTCAAGTTTTGCTGGGGTGCCAACGAGGAATCCGATCTGACGGAACGCCAGACGCTGCAGCAATGCCGGATGTATATTGCCGCCGTGCGGATCGCCGATGGGTTCGGCTGCGCCACGATCGGCATCCAGTATCAACAGGGTCTGAAGGATCTCGCGCCGGCGAGCGACCTGGTTGAGGGCACGCTGAACAATGTGGACCGTCCCCCGGTGAAATGCCCGAAGACCGGGCGCGTGCTTTTCGACGGCGAAGCGCTGCCGCACTTCAACGAGGTGGACGAGTGCGCCGGGCTGGACGGTCTGGTCACTTATCGGCTGTGGCGCGAGCTGGGGTTCGCCCCGGAGAACACGTTGCACGATCTGCGCTGGGCCGATTGGGACCAATCCGGCACGACGGATGAATACGTGTGGGTCCTCGAGATATCCGGCGCCGTTCCGCCGGCCCACCTGATCGGAGACTGGAGAGGCGTCACCAGCGAACGCCAGCCGCCCATGTACTTCCGGCTCGGCGGTGGCACGATCAAGGGCGTATGCAAACCCGGGCACATCGTCTGGAGCCGGGTATTCGTCATGGCCGGCCGGCTGCACTGCGACTTGGGTGTGGCGGAAGTGATCTCGCTGCCGGGAAAGGAAACCGAGCGTCGCTGGCATAAAACCACGCCGCAATGGCCGATCATGCACGCGGTTCTGGACGGCATCACGCGGGACCAGATGATGGCCCGCCACAAATCGAACCACATCCAGGTCGTTTACGCGCCCAATGCCGGACAAGCGCACCGCGCCTGCAGGGTGAAAGCGGCGATGCTGGCCGAACTGGGCCTGGAAGTGCATTTCTGCGGAAACGTGCACCTCGGCTGAGCCATAAGCCAGAACACTTCAATGAAAACCACGGGCTCACACGGATAAAAAACACATCCGCTAATTTCACGAATTCCCGCGAATTAGAACCAAGACAAGTCCATTCGCGATCGTTCGCGTCATGAGCGGATGAATTCTCTTTTCTGCATCTTGTTCATACGGGGTTAAAATGGTTGCGGAAATGACGTCCCATCATCTTGCCTGCGACCTTGGCGCCGAAAGCGGCCGGGTCATGCTCGGCACGCTCGCCGACGGCGTCCTCACCGTCGAGGAGATCCATCGTTTTCCAAACACGCCGCTTCATGACGGCGGCGCCCTGCACTGGGACATTGCCGCGTTGTTCGAAGGGTTGAAAGCGGGGTTGATGAAGGCGGCGGTCCGGAAGCTGCCCATCGCCAGCCTCAGCGCCGATTCGTGGGGTGTGGATTATATGCTATTGAACAGCCAGGGGTCGGTCCTTCCGCCCACGTTTCACTATCGCGATCCGCGCACCGCGGACGGAGTCAAAAGGGCGTACGCGAAGACGGACTGGAAGACGGTTTATTCGGAAACCGGGATCCAATTCATGCCGATCAACACGATCTTCCAGCTCGCCGCCGAAAGCCCGGAACGGCTGGCGAGGGCGCAGCGGCTGCTAAACATCGGCGACGGGTTCAATTATCTGTTCTCGGGCATCGCGAGAGCCGAACAATCGCTTGCCAGCACCACCCAACTGTTCAATCCCCGCACCAAAACATGGTCGGGGTCCCTGATCGAGACGCTCGGATTTCCGGCACGGCTCTTTCCGCCGGTGGTTCCGTCCGGGACGCGATTGGGACCGTTGCTGCCTGGGATTGTCCGTGAGACCGGGTTGCCGCCGCTCGAAGTCATCGCGACGTGTTCCCATGACACGGGGGCCGCGGTGGCCGCGGTTCCGGTTTCGGGAGACGACTGGGCGTATTTGAGTTCGGGCACCTGGTCGCTGATGGGCGTGGAGTCGGCGGACCCGGTCATCACCGACGCGAGCCGCGAGCTGGGTTTCACCAACGAAATCGGTTACGGCGGTTCCATCCGGCTGCTGAAAAACATCATCGGCCTGTGGATTGTTCAGGAATGCCGCCGCCATTGGGCCGGGGCCGGGCGGGAGCACGACTATGCCACGCTGACCCGGATGGCCGCGGATTCGGAGCCATTCGTGTCGCTGATTGATCCGTCCGATCCCCGGTTCATGGGTCCGGGGGACATGCCCGGCAAAATCGCCTCGTTCTGTCGCGAGACGAGCCAGCCGCCGCCGACGGATCCCGGAGCGTTTGTCCGATGCATACTCGAGAGTCTGGCGTTGTTTTATCGCCGCACCCTTGGCCAGATCGAACAGCTCATCGGCCGGAAAATTCGCCGGCTACACATCGTGGGTGGCGGGAGCCGGAATCAATTGCTGAACCAATTCATTGCCGGTGCGCTGGGCATCCCGGTCATTGCCGGACCGGTCGAGGCGAGCGCCGCCGGCAACATTCTCATCCAGGCGATCGCCCTGGGCCGGCTGCCGTCGCTGGCCGCAGCCCGGGACATGGTCCGCCGTTCAACCCCGCTCGAAATCATTGAACCGCAATCCACGCGACCGTGGGATTCGGCTTACAGGCGGTTGGAAAAGCTGGTCCGGGGCGCCGGCGGTGTCTCCTTGCATAAAAGCTGAAAGTATGCCTGTGCCATCGAGGAAGCCCGGCGCAACTTGGAATTGAAATTTCCCGAAGGCTTGAAGGCGCTGGAACGATTGGCCAGACAGTGTGAAAGGGTGTCACAATGGATGACCGACCTGGAGGTTGAACTCCCTCTCAAAGACGTGCCGATCCTGGGCGGAGCGATTGCCGGTCGCGCCACACATCGGCTCACGGGTGATGAAAATGATTTTTGGAAATATTGGGGCAAAAGGATTCAAGGCGTGAAAATCGTCTCGCCCAAGATGTTGATCCAGGAACTGCGGGTGAGTTGATTTTGGGTGCAATTGGAAGTGAGGGTCGGCAGCGCGGCTGTATGCGAAGCATCAGCCGCAGCGGGTAAGCAGGTTGATGGCGCCCGGGAGTCTATTACCGGGTGTGAAATGGCTTGGCGCGCTGCGGCTGGTCCTCAGCGGACACAGCCGCGGTCCGGTGTGCGTGTTGACCCTCGCTTCCAATCGCACCCCCTGATTTTCCAAAATTTGCGTGGGACGCGGAAAGGCGTTAATGTTGGTCATGACGATTCCGAGGAAGACGTTGCCCGAATTGTGTGCACTATGGGTTTCCCTTTTTTCGATGGTTGTCGCGGTCTCAGCCGACCAGGTGGAGATGCAGAACGGGGACCGATACAACGGCAAGGTTCTGTCGCTGAACGCGGACACCGTCACGTTGCACAGCGATGTATTGGGGACAATGCATCTGCCGCGCAGCAAGGTGGCCCTGATCGCCCTCGGCATGAGCGTGCCGGCGCATCCGGCGCAAGCGAATGCCGCGCCGGCAACGAACACCACTCTGTCGAGAATCCCCACGCCGCCCGCCGGTGCGGATCCCGATCTTGCCGTGACGCTCCGCCAACTGGGGAGCAACACGAATTTGATCCAGCAGGTGCAGGCTCAATTCCTTGCGGGTGCCGGGCCGGAGGCAAACGGCAAGTTCACCGAGTTGCTCGGCGGCTTGAGCACCGGCAAGCTCGGCATCAACGAGCTTCGCGCGGAGGCGAAATCCGCCGCGGACCAATTGCGGGCGCTCAAGCGCGAGCAGGGCGGGGATGGCGACTCAGAGCTCGATGGTTACGTGTCCATCCTGGAGGATTTCCTGAGGGAAACCGCGCCCGCCGGCGGTTCGGGCGCGAGCAGCGCGGTCCATGCGCCGCAGTCTGTGCCGGACCCGGCGGCGCAGCACTAATCCAGGGCGGCCCGGGTCAGGCGTTGACGGCGCCGAGGATTTCGCGCGACCGCTTCATGGACTTTTCGATGACGGCGTCCATGTTGATGTATTCGAACTCGCCGAAGCGGCCGTGCAGGAGGAGTCCCAGTTGACCCTCGCAATAGTCGCGGAGGGTTCGCATGTTCCGGCGGTGGTCGAGGTCGTAGATCACATAGGCATACTGTTGGCGGAACATGTCCTGTGCCCGGACCACTTCGCGGCCCTCGATGAAACCGAGTCGCGCCAGATCCTCGACGACCTGATGCAGCATTTCCTGGTCGCTCAGGCGCGAGATCCGATCGCCTGCCCGGTACGTCACCTCCGCCATGATCCGGGTGGTGCCGTCGCGATCCTCTTCGGGCACAAGAAAGTCGAGCTTGGAAATCCGGTGAAAAAGGATGTCTTTGTCGGCCACCATGATGGCGAAGTTATCACCCATCCGCTCGCGCTCGACGTGGATGAGGCAGATCGCGATCGAGTTGAACCGCAGGTTTTCCGCGGCCTTCCGGACCTCGGGTGGAACGCCGGTGTCGAGGCGGGCGATCAATTCGGGGATGGGGATGCTGGAGATCAGCCGGTCGAACGTTCGCGCGGGTCCGGCGGAATCGAGGACCTGCCAGGCAGAGCCGGACCGGGTGATTTTTTGGACGTGGGCGCCGGTATGGAGTGCGACCTTGTTGCCGAGCTTCCGGTGAAAGGCATCCAGGAGCGATTGGATTCCGCCGCGTTTGGGGTAGAAGAAGTGAAGCTGGTGGACGTAGCCTTCGGTGGAAACTCCCTGCGCGCTTTTGATGATGTCTTCGGGCGGCGGCTTGGGAATGCGCTCGACCATCTGGGTGTCCATGAAGGCGGGATCGAATTTCCAGATCTTTTCGTTATAGGGCCGGAGGTAGAGGTTGGTGATTCCTTCGCCGAACGTGGCGAGGAAGAACTGGAGCATGCTTTGCGGCGGATAGGGCGCGTAGGGATTGTTGAGGAAGCTGTTGAGGCAGTAATCGCGTTCCGGCGCCGAGAGGGCCGACAATTCATTCTCGAACGGGTACTTGATGAATCGGCCGTCGTGGAAGATCCGGTTGGATCGGTGGAGTTTGTGGACGTTATCCCCCAGGAGTTGCACCATGAGATCGAGGACGCCTGCGTTCTTGGAGAACATGATATGGGGGCCCACGTCGCATCCGATGCCGGCGAAGGGATGGGACCGGCAGAGGCCGCCCGGGTTGTCGGCTTTTTCCAGCAGATCGATGCGGTCGATTTTCTCGTTTTCCTGGAGGAGGTAGGCGAGTGAAATGCCGCTCAGGCCGGCGCCGAGGATGCCAATCTTCATAAGCGTGCGGTAATGAGTATCAATACTGTTGGAACGCTTCGCGCGGTGTCAAGGTGAAGCGGGCGGAGGTGAATTGCAGAAAAGAATTGCGGATGCGGTGGGGATCCACTCTAATCTGGTTGTATAACGGCAAGATCAATCAACCGATCCCGGCAGCCCCGGCGGACGAGATAAGATATCGTCGGTTGCGAATGCGATTTGAGACATCATGAACCCTTCGGCGTTGCTTCGCACCATCGTTGTGTTCGCCATTTGCCTGCCGGTGGCGATTTTTCTCGGGTACATCATCGCCGGGCCGTTCGATTATACTTTCGTCGGGGTGGTGGGGACGGTGGTCCTGATCCTGATCGCGCCGCTGCTGCTGCGGTATCATTATGCTCTGCTGGTGCTCGGGTGGAACTGCACAATGATCGTGTTTTTTCTTCCCGGCACGCCCGGGGTGTGGCTGCCGCTGATGGCCGTCAGTCTGACGCTGTCCGTCGTTCGCCGGACGATCGACTCGCGCTACCGGTTTATCTCCGTGCCTTCGATGACATGGCCGCTGCTGGCGCTGGCGGTGGTGGTGCTGGTAACCGCGGAAATGACCGGCGGTATCGGGTTGCGGTCGTTTGGTGGAGCAGTCTATGGCGGCAAACGCTACATTTTTTTGCTGGGAGGAATCCTGGGATATTTTGCATTGACGGCGCAGCGGATTCCACGCGAGCAGGCGGGCCTGTATATCGCCCTGTTTTTGCTGGGAGGCGTTACGGCCGTGATTGGCGACACGCTTTACTTTCAAAGCCGCGCTTTGGAGTTCATTTACTGGTTTTTCCCTCCGACAATGAGTTTGCTGGGCGGCGGTTCGGACACGATCGGGGGAGGGGCGACCCGGTTTATGGGCATCGGCATCGCGTGCCAGTGGATCGCGTACTTCATGATGGCGAAGCTGGGGATTCGAGGCATTTTCACCCCGCACCGGCCCTGGCGTTTTGCCCTGTTTGCCCTGTTAGCAGTCATGAGCCTTCTCGGAGGATTCCGGTCGTTTTTGATCACGTTCATCCTGGTGTTCTGCATCCAGTTCTACCTGGAGGGAGCGCATCGGACGAGGTTGCTGCCCGTTCTGCTGGGCGGGCTGCTTCTGGTCGGCATCGTGTCGCTGCCTTTCTCGCAACGGTTTCCGCTCAGTATTCAACGCTCCCTGGCTTTTCTTCCGGTCCAGATCGATGCCTCGGTGCGTGCGGAGGCCGAAAATTCCCTCGAGTGGCGGATTAAAATTTGGCAGGCGGTGCTGCCCCAGGTGCCGCAATATCTCCTCCTGGGGAAGGGACTGGCGATGACGCATGAGGAACTTGATTATTCCCTCGAGCAGCAGAGTGGCAGCATGAGAGCCGCCTCGTCAGATCAGGAGGGATTGGCTTTGTCCGGGGATTATCACAGCGGGCCGCTGTCGGTCATCATTCCATTTGGCATTTGGGGGACCGTCATCTTTCTATGGCTGCTGGGGGCGGCCGGCCGGGTGATCTACAGGAATTGGCGCTATGGGGATCCGGAGTTGCGGATCATCAACACGTTTCTGCTGGCTCTATTCGTGGCAAAGGTGCTCGTGTTCTTTTTCATCTTCGGCGGGTTTGCCGGGGATGTGCAGATGTTCGCCGGTTACGTTGGTCTGAGTATCAGCCTGAATGGCGGGGTGGCCAAGCTGGTTCCCGAGCCGGCGCAGGCCGCCAGCCTTCCGGACCTGCTGCCGCGTCCACGAACGGCCATGGGCCGGTAGGATTAGCCGTATCCGCCGGCTCAGAGGCGGTTCCACCAGACTGCGGTCGGCTTCGGGACGTCGAACGTCACGCGTTGGCCGGGGGAATGCAGGGTGTAAATGGAATAGCTCGTTGGCTGCAGGGAGAAGTGGCCGCCTGCCACACGGCGCATCCGGTGCTGGACGACCCACAGCGGTTTCAACAGGCGGACCCACCGTGGCGACAGGGCCATGGTGGCGGCCTTCTCGCGGATGGCGTTGGGCTTTAAATTCATGTTTTCGCCCGTGTCCGCAAAAACGGAAGTGAATGGGTCGAACACGGCCATGGGCACGTGGCTTTTCATGAGCGCGAGGATCCAATGGAAATCACCGAGATCGCGCCATTTCGTGTCAAAGAAAATCCCGCGCTCGCGGATCACACGGCTCCGGATGAACAGCGAGCTGGTGAGAATCGAGAACCGGAACCATATATGGCGGGGGTGGGGGACCAGCGAGTGCCGGTGGCAGACATAGTTTCCGGCGCCATCCACGACGATGGTGCCGGTCAGGGCGACGTCCACCTGCGGGTGCCGCTCGAAGAACTCGTGGACCGACTTGAGCGCGCCGGGCAGGTATTGTTCGTCGCAATTGAGATAGGCCAGAATGTCGCCCTGCGCGCGGCGGTACCCGCGATTGACGGCGTCGTACATCCCATTGTCCTTTTCAACGAAGGCCTTGACCCGCTCGTCGTGCGGCAGCCAGTCCAGGGTGCCGTCATCGGAACCGGCGTCCTGGACGATGTGCTCGAGCTGGACGCCTTCCTGGTCGGCGACGGAAGCGATGCACAGTTTCAGCCATTTGGAGTTCCGGAAGCTGGGAGTGATGATTGAGAATTGCACGGCGAGGTTGGCTGTGACTTCGAGTTGGGGCAAAGATGCTCGAAGTCTTTGGAGATGGCAATGTCATTCGTGAATCATTCATGAATTGGGGCGACTTCACGGACCTCCAAGCAAAACATTCTTTACAACGGACCAAGGATTTACCAACCTCTCCTGCCTCGAAGCAAAGGGTGGATGACGGGGCTCGGACTACCTGTTGGGCGATCCAAGCGGAAGCAGACGACGAATGAAAACAATCAAGCGATTGCTTAGAAGCAGTTTCACAAGTGTCTGAGCGTGATGATGAAGCTGCTTGTCTTCGCGCACACCCCCCCGCCTTATCACGGGCAGAGTTATGCGGTGCAGAATATGTTGGATGGCTTCGGTGGCGACCACCGCAAAAAAGCGGCAAAGGCAATCGCTAAATCGGCGAACCATTTCGGTATCGAATGTTATCACGTCAATGCACGGCTTTCACGGGATATGCAGGACATTGGCGGGTTTCGCGGAGGGAAGTTATTCGCGCTTTTTGGATTTTGTCTTCAAGCCATTTGGTGCCGGTTTCGTTATGGGGTGACAAGTTTCTACTACGTTCCTGCGCCCGGCAAGCGCCCGCCGCTATATCGCGACTGGCTGGTGATGCTCTTATGCCGGCCGTTTTTCAAAAAAATCATTCTGCACTGGCACGCCGCTGGATTGCCCGAATGGCTGGAAACCATTACCCCCGCCTTCCTGCGAAACGTCACTTATTTGCTGATGAAAAACGCCGACCTGAGCATTGTGCTCTCGGAATTCAACCGTCGCGATGCCGAAAAGTTCAATGCTCGGCGCATTGCCGTCGTTAGCGCGGGTGTCGCTGATCCGTGTCCGCAGTTTGAACAAGATATTTTAAAACGTCGACGCGAAAGAATTGCGGCGCGAAAGAACATTTTGTCTGGCAATGTCATAGAGACAAGCGTGGACGACAAAATTGTCCGCGTCCTGTATCTTGCCCTTTGCACCCGGGAGAAAGGCGTCTTTGACACCGTCGAAGGCGTAGCGTTAGCCAACGAAAAACTCACTGCCGAAAAGTCTCCACTGCATTTCAAGTTGACATTGATTGGCGCCTTTGCCTCCAGCGTGGAAGAGAAAGAATTGCGGGAATTGATCCAACGACGCGAGCTTCAACAGGCCGTTGAATGTCTGGGCTTCGTTTCCGAAGAACGCAAGGCGAGCGCGTTCGCAAACGCCGACCTTTTTTGCTTTCCGACCTATTACCATGCGGAAAGTTTTGGGGCGGTTATAGTGGAAGGAATGGCCTTTGGTCTTCCGGTAATTACGACGCGTTGGCGTTCCATTCCTGAAATTCTGCCTCCCAATTATCCCGGCTTCGTTGATCCTGAATCGCCAGAGCAAATCGCCGACGCTCTGCGGCGTTTGGCTACGATGGATTTGTCCCAACCGTTGCGCGAAACGTTCGTCCGTCGTTTCACGTTAGAACATCATCTCGCCACGCTGGCTGAAGCCGTTCATAGTGCGGAGACCTCCTGAGAGTAAGCGCAAACCCATCGCAAAATCGCTCGCGGCTGAACAGGTAACATACGGACTTTGTGAGGCCGCGCGACAAGAATTCATGGAAGAGCGAGGTCAGGCCTGTTTTGCGCAGGGGGCTTTCGGTGAGAATGGTCAGGGCAATCTTCATCAGGGAGGACAGGGTTTCGAGCCGGGAAAATGCGCTTCGCGGTTTTTGGGTTGAATCGGTCGATGTCACATGGCTGCAGCATCCGGTGGTGTATCAAAGACCGATGTGGGGAACAATCGTGATTTTGAAGAGCGGGAGCAGAACCCGCAAGCAGGCCTCAGTGATCATTTGGCTGCGGACCGGAGGAAAAGGAATCGAAACCACAGATGGACGCAAGATGGCTTGAGGAGCGCCGTCTTCGTATTGGGCCAGTGTCAGCGGACCGATGTGGTCGCGGATTATCTTGCCATCCAACCTCAATAGTGATTCACTGTTTCTCGCTCCCGATATCAACGTACTGCGGAAGCCGTCAGCGTAATTAAACAGGCCGCACGAAGCACTCGCGCAATGCCGCTCAACATTCACAGTATTTACGCTCAGATCTTCAAGATCTGGCGGAGGCGGCGATTTCAGCTCTTCCTGGACCTCATGAGGCCTAAGCTCTCGGACACCTTGCTCGACGTTGGCGGCTATCCCGGGTTTTGGACGTCGTATCCACAGCCTGTGAAGCAAATCGATTCACTCAACGTCCATGAGGTGTTCTGGAACCCCAGGTCTGCTCCGAACCATCTCATTCGGACTCTCGTTGGCGATGGTTGCTTTCTCGCCATGCCCGACAAAAGCTACGACATCGGGTTTTCAAACAGTGCCATCGAGCACGTTGGATCATGGGAGCGCCAGCAGCAGTTCGCTTCCGAGATTCGTCGTGTTGCGAAGGCTTTGTGGGTGCAGACTCCTGCATACGAGTGCCCGATCGAGCCGCATTACTTGACACCTTTCATGCACTACCTCCCGCGTTCTTTTCAGAAGTTGACACTTCGATGGTGCACAATGTGGGGATGGGTTACGCGCCCGAATGCTGACCAGATCAACTCGATGGTGGAGACCACGCGCCTGCTGCGGAAGTCGGAGATGCGCCGGCTGTTTCCCGACTGCGAGATTGTCACCGGGCGCATGCTCGGGATGATTCCCAAGTGCCACATTGCAATCCGACGAATGGCCAACGACTAAAGGATTGAAAGGACCGGAGCGCAGCTTGACACTGTCACCAACGGAGCGCGAGCCGTGCCGGCTCGCAGCAGCCTGGGCAACACAAACACGCGGGAAATTCACAGCCGGTGATCCCTTTCACGCCCGCTGCGGACGGGGACCGTCCGTGCCCCGGTAGTAGCGTCAAGAGGCGCCCGTCGCGGGCGCGGCCCGGGATTCCCCTTGAAAAGCGGTTGCGCTTGGCCCAAGAAATAGGGAGAGAAGTGAATCTGCGTGAAAACATACCCGGGGTTGCGTTGGGGCGGGCGGGGGAAGCCGGGCATTCGAGGTCCGATCCGGCATCGATCCGGCGGGCGAACGTGCTGGGCATCGGCATCAGTGCGATCAACCTGGATTTGGCGCGCGAGGCGGTTCTGCGGGCACTGGAGCGGAAGGTCAGGGGCTACGTCTGCGTGAGCGGCGTTCACGGTGTGATGGAGGCGCAGAGAGACGAGCGGTTGCGGGGGATTTTGAACGGCGCTTTTCTGAACACGCCGGACGGCATGCCGATGGTGTGGGTGGGGCAGTTGCAGGGGTTCAGCCACATGGATCGTGTTTACGGGCCGGATTTGATGTATCTGATTTGCGGGCTGGCGCCGGACAAAGGGTACACGCATTTTCTTTACGGTGGCGCGGAGGGTGTGGCCCAGGAATTGAGACAGCGATTGGAGGAAAAATTTCCGGGACTGAAGATCGTCGGCACTTACACGCCGCCTTTTCGTCCGCTGAATGCGGAGGAGGAGGCGGAGTTTGTGCGCACGGTCAATTCGCTGAAGCCGGACATTCTCTGGGTGGGTTTGAGCACTCCGAAGCAGGAGAAATTCATGGCGCAGTACGTCGAGAAGCTGGAGGTCACCCTGATGTTTGGTGTGGGCGCGGCCTTCGACTTCCATGCAGGGCGGGTTCGGCAGGCGCCGCGGTGGATGCAGCGCGGCGGTCTGGAATGGCTTTTCCGGCTCTGCTGCGAGCCGCGACGGCTGTGGCGCCGGTATCTCAGGAACAATCCGCTGTTTGCCTTCCGTGTTTTTTGCCAGCTCACGGGTCTGAAGAAGTACGCACTTGAACAACGACCTCCTCCTGCTACCCTCCCTCCGCTCGCTTCGGGACAAATTAAATTATGAGTTCAGGCAAAATTCTGGTTTGTGGCGCAGGCGGATTCATCGGCGGCCATCTGGTGTCGGATCTGCGCAGGCAGGGCCACCGGGACATTCGCGCTGTGGACATCAAGCCGTTCGGTGAATGGTATCAGCGGTTTCCGGACGTCGAGAATCTCCAGCTCGATTTGCAGGAGAAGGGGGCATGTGAACAGTCCGTGCGCGGCGCGGAGCAGGTTTACAATCTGGCGGCCGACATGGGCGGGATGGGGTTCATCGAGAACAACCGTTGCCTCTGCATGCTGTCCGTGCTCATCAACACGCACCTGCTCATGGCCGCGAAGCAATTCGGTGTGAAGCGCTTTTTTTATTCATCCTCCGCGTGCGTGTACAACGCGGACAAGCAACGGGACACAAACGTCACGGCCTTGAAGGAAGAGGACGCCTACCCCGGGATGCCGGAGGATGGTTACGGGTGGGAGAAACTGTTCAGCGAGCGGATGTGCCGGCATTTTCGCGAGGACTTCGGCATCGTCACGCGAGTGGCGCGTTTTCACAACGTTTACGGGCCGCACGGCACGTATGACGGCGGCCGCGAGAAGGCGCCGGCGGCGATCAGCCGCAAGGTGATCGAGGCCAAAGAGTCGGGGAAACATGAGATTGAGATCTGGGGTGACGGCCACCAGACGCGGAGCTTCATGTATATCGACGATTGTCTGAAAGGGGTTCAGGCGATCATGCACAGCGAGATTGTGGAGCCGCTCAACCTGGGCAGCAGCGAGCTGGTGTCCATCAACCAACTGGTGGACCTGGTGGAGGACATCGCGGGGATCAAGCTCAAGCGCAGTTACAATTTGAAGGCGCCGAAAGGCGTGAATGGCCGCAACAGCGACAACACCCTCATCAAAAAGCTTCTCCACTGGGAGCCCGACACCCGCCTGCGCGTCGGGATGGAAAAGACCTATCGCTGGATTTACGACGAGATGACGGCGAAAAAGTGACGCCGATTCCGGTGTGTTATCGATCCGTCTCTTTCCCGCGCGCCCAATTTTGTTTGAGCAAGGCGCGGCTCTTCGGCATCTAATAGGATTGAATCGGCACGTTCATGAATGACCAGGCAACAGTCGGAGTCCTCGACCAGTTCCAGACCGATCTGGTCGGGTGCTGGCATCGGCTGCCGAACAAGGCTTTTTTCCTCGTATTGCTGGCTGGCTGGCTGGCGCTGTTTCAGTTTCTGGGCAATCCCATCATGGGCTACGTCCACACGTCCTCGCTGTTTTCATGGATGTACGACGCTTATAACAGCCCGAACCCGGCGGCGGACGATGTGATCGGCAATTTCATTCCATTCCTGGTGTTGGGTCTGTTCTGGTGGAGGCGCGAGGAGTTGCTGGCGCTTCCGTTGAGGATGTGGGCGCCGGGGCTGGTGATTTTCCTGGCGGGCGTGGCGCTGGACGTTTTCGGGTACTTGATCCAGGAACCGCATCTGTCGATCCTGGCACTTTTTGTCGGTATTTACGGGTTGATGGGATTGGCCTGGGGGCCGGCGTGGCTGCGGAAGAGTTTCTTTCCGTTTTTCCTGTTTGTTTTTTGCGTTCCGTTGGGGACGCATGCGGACATCATCACCACACGGTTGCGATTGCTCGTCTGCCAGTTGGTCGAGACCATTGCGCACACGGTCCTGGGGATCAATGTCATCCGGATGGGCACCCAACTGTTCAATCCGTCCGGCGCCTACCAATATGAGGTGGCTCCTGCCTGCAGCGGAATTCGGAGTCTCTTCGCCATTCTGTTGCTCGCCACGGTTTATGGTTTCGTCACATTCCGGGCGTTGTGGAAACGGGCATTTTTCATGGCGCTGGCGTTTCCATTCGCGGTGCTGGGAAACCTGGTACGGATGCTGTTGATTGTCCTGGCGGCGGAGCTCGGGGGGCAGGAAGCCGGCAATTTTGTCCATGAAAACACGATTTGCAGTCTCATTCCCTATGTTCCTGCGATCGTCGGCCTGCTGGTCATCGGACGGATGATGGAGAACCGGCAGGCTGCGGCTGCGCGGCCCGAAGGAAAGCGTCCATGAAGAATCAGAAGTGGCTTGTTCTGGTGATTGTGCTGGGATTGATTGCCTGCACGGCGGGGGCCATCACGTGGTTGAAGGCGAACAAAAGGCTTGGCAAACCCGGAATCCGGGCCGTGCCCATTCCAGGGAGCGTGGTCATGAACATCGCCCTGCCGGAGCGGGTCCTGGACTTCACCTCGACGAATCTGCCGGAGGACGCGATTGTCCTGGGGTGGCTGCCGAAGGACACCAGCTACGCGCAACGGCTCTATACCGGGTCCGACGGAATTCGTGTCGATGCGAACGTGATTTTGATGGGGGCGGACAGGACGAGCATCCATAAGGCGGATCTCTGTCTGCCCGGGCAGGGGTGGCAGATCATCGACAAGGCTGCGCCCGATATCGCAATCGAGGGGCCGCAGCCGTACCGAATGCCGGTGGCCAAGTGGACGGTTAGCCGGCTGGTTCGGACTCAGGACGGACGGCAGGTCGAGCAGCACGCGCTGTATGTGTTCTGGTTTGTGGCCGACAACGAGCAGACGGTGGACAACGACCAGCGCCTGTGGTGGCTGGTTCGCGACCTGATGCGCACGGGCGTGCTGCAACGCTGGGCCTATATAAGTTATTTCACAGGGTGCGCACCCGGCCAGGAGGACGCTGCATTCGATCGTGTCAGCAAGCTGATCGCCGGGTCGGTGCCGGATTTCCAACTGCCTCCAAGGACTGCGGGCGAGTCCTCGATTGCGAGGCAGTAGTCGGGAGTTGTACGGAAGCCATGTCCTTGATAATCCAAACGGGATGGAATTGCGATGGAAAGGGGGATTTGGTAGGATCTGCGTCTGCGCGAATGAAGCAGGCTGAATTATGCTGAGGCGTGATCGGCAAATGCGAATGCAGGTCCATCAACTGGTGGATGCGCTGTTGTTTGCCGTCAGCTTCTGGCTGGCGTACGAGCTGCGGTCCAATCCGCTGGTCATCGACCTGTTCCATTTGCAGGCGTTCGGCGCCCCGTTCGAGAATTTTTTCTGGCTTTACGTCATCCTTATACCCGCCGGGCCGTTGATCCTCGAGGCGCAGGGGTTTTACGCGCGTCCGCTGTTGTGTTCGCGGCGGATGACGGCCTGGCAGCTTTTCAAGGGGTGCGCATTCACGACACTGGGGCTGATCCTTCTTCTGTTCGTGTTCAAGATGCTGCTGATGCTCATCGCGCGCTGGATCGTTGTCTGGTTTGGCGGCATCAGTTTTCTGCTCATTTTCGCGAAGGAGGAGGTGCTCCAGACCGTGTTCAGGAGCGAGTTGGCGCGGCAACAGTACAAACGCCGGTTCATCCTGGTGGGAACCAGCGAGGAAACGGCCCGGATGCGGGCGGAGATGGTGGCCCACGGAGAGAGCGACGTTGAAATCCTGGCCGAGTTGGATCTGAACACGAGTACCATCGAACAACTGGTTCGGCTGCTGCACGAACATTCGGTGAACGGGGTGATCCTGAACGCCCAGGGCTCCTACTTCGACCAGGTGGAAGCTGCCGTCCGTGCGTGTGAACTGGAAGGGGTGGAGGCGTGGCTCATCGCGGATTTCTTCAAGACCCAGATATCGCGGACGAGTTTCGACGATTTTTACGGCCGTCCGATCCTGGTCTTCCGCTCCACGCCGGAGGCATCCTGGGAGAGCGTCCTGAAACACCTGATCGATCGCGTCGGGTCGTTTGTGCTGATCATTCTGTTCTCCTGGCTGTTCGCCCTGGTGGCGCTGGTCATCAAACTGACCTCGCCCGGCCCGGTGTTGTTCCGGCAGCAGCGATCCGGGTTGAACGGCCGGCCCTTCACGATTTATAAATTTCGCACCATGGTGACGGACGCCGAGCAGCGCAAGCATGAACTGGCGGCCATGAACGAAATGAGCGGGCCGGTCTTCAAAATGACCCAGGACCCGCGTGTCACGCCCATCGGCAGAATCCTGCGCAAGTTCAGTCTGGACGAATTTCCGCAATTGTTCAACGTGCTGCGGGGCGAGATGAGCCTGGTCGGGCCGCGCCCGCTGCCGGTGGACGAGGTGAAACAGTTCAACGACCTGGCGCACCGACGGCGGTTGAGCGTCAAGCCGGGCTTGACCTGCCTCTGGCAGATCAGCGGACGCAACAACGTGAAGGATTTCAAGGACTGGGTGCGGCTGGATCTCGAATACATTGACAACTGGTCGCTGTGGCTCGATTTCAAGATCTTTCTGCGCACCATTCCCATCGTCCTTTCCGGACGGGGGGCATACTAGAGGCTGTACGAATTCCTGTGTCCGGGTAGAGCCGGCCTTCAGGCCGGCGTCCAAGCTGTTGTAAATAATCCTGGGCTTCAGCCCCGGGCAGACAGAATGCGGACTTTTTTGGAGCCCCCCTAACTGATATTTGGTTAGAAGCAAAATGTCCAGAGGAAGTTCAGCAAGATGTTAGAGCAATTCCAGAGTAGTTCTACCTTGGGTAGTGCGGGCCTTCAGNNGGGCCTGAAGGCCCGCACTACCGGTGCAAGCGGATACACCAATCCTGGAACCGCTCTTCAACAGGAAGGCTCGTCCGACCAGACGCTACTTGCGGGCGCTTCCGAACGCCACTGGCCCCAGGAAGCGCAGTTCCGGCGCTGCCGGGATGAGTCCAATCTCCTGCGAATAGCGCAGGAAGAGTTGTAGACCGGCGTGGTTTTGGCGGTCGAGATAGTAATGAATGTTCTCGGTGAGATACGTGTAAATGTCGCTTTCGCTCAACTTGACCTTGGGCGACCACTCTTGGGCGATGATGCGAAGGTTCGCCGGCTCGAGGCCGTGGTCCCGCGACTCTTGAAACACTTTTACCAAGTCAAGATGGCGTGGCGTTCGATCAAGTGAGTCGAGTCGCACCGCCCAGAAGGCAAACACAAACGGCTGGCCCGTCCGTTCGTGCCACAGATGTGCCAGGTCATACACCAAGTATTCTTTGCCGACGGTTATCTCCAGCGCTGCGTCTCCGATCAGCAGCGCTGCATCATGATGCTGCAGCATCGCCTCAAGGTGCGGTGCATGCGGCGTGAGCTGCCGGTGTCCGCCGAAAAACTTGGTGAACAGCACCTGTAACAGCGCGACCGAGGTGCGAGATGAAGTGTCGGTAGCAACAGTCCCCACCTGCTCGATGGGTTTCTTGCTGACCAGCAGGATCGAACGGACAAAATCCTTGGCCGCAATCGCAATGTTCGGCAGGATCACCAGCCCGGGTATCTCCGCATATGTGATAGCCGGGATGATGCCGATGTCAGCTTGGTTCGCCGCCAAGGCGGCCGCGCATGCGGAGGGAATTGTGTATTCAATGGCAAAATCGCGGGCCGCGTCTCCCCGCTCGAAGTCCCACATGAGGGG
>PLQC01000146.1 GCA_003159675.1 Limisphaerales bacterium | reverse complement strand
GGTTCCGAGTCTCGCCCCACCGAACTGCACCACTGCCTGCGGCTCCGCCATCTCGCCTGTTGGCGCCGGGCCGTGCGATGCTGTGCCAAAAAAGTGAGTTTATATGGCGCATCGTTCGGCGACGGAGGAACGCCAGGCCGGCCACTGCGGACAATGCGCAGAGAGCAAGAGATAGAGATGACGGCTCAGGGACCATCGTGAGTTCGAGGTTGGAAATGATGAGTTGATCTCCGGTGGATGGGTCTCCGAAATCCTGACTCATCATATTGAAATAGAGCTGCCACCATTCAGAAAGCGGGTCAAATGTATCAGGGAGCCCACCACCCCCGAAATCGGACGCCAGATTGAGAGTGAAGTGCTCAAAAGTGTTGGGGTTACTGATCATGAGATACGAACTAAGGTCCCCCGGCGAGCCGTTATGCAGGGCAGAGACCACCAGCCAGAAACCCGCATTAGCGACATTGACTGCTGCGTCGAAGGAAAGGGTGTAATCGCTGAGGTTCGCACTCGTGTTTCCACTTACGCTCATATTGCGATATTCATACTCTGCTATGCCAAAACCTCCCCCTGTGAAATCAGTTGTGATCACCACAGCCTGTGAGCCACCAGCTCCGGCGCCATCAACATAAGCCATCGTAACATTACTCGCATCGCTGACAACCCAGCCGAGCGGCGAGCCGGATGCAGGGTTACCAACACTCTGATCGAATCCACTAAAAATCACAACTTGCGCTTGTGCGTTGGAAGCCAGAGCGCTCAGCAAGGCCAGAGCGATTGCCCCCAAGTATTTATTGGTGATATTCCTTTTCATGGTTCCTTTCGCATTCTGTTTCAGGGTTCCTTTCCCGATGATTACGCTTTCGAACCCAATGCTGATGTTGGCACGGGACAGGGGTCTCGTCTGTCAGGGAATTACGGAAAGACGTGTAAGGTTAAAACTTACAAATCCATTGAAAATTCGCGTCGTTCTTGATTCACATGGGTCGTGGTTTCTGGTACTCTTGCCGGTGAGGAAGCCAAGGCAAGGTTCGAAAGGGACTCGGTTTCCTTGGAAGGAACAAGATCTAACGGTCATGCAAAACCTCATTCAATGGATAGAGAGGCAATCCAGAACCATCGCTGCGGCTCTCGGCCTCATCGGCTCCGACGTGGTTGGTTCCATAAACCAGACCAAAGCCAGAGGACTGAATCCCAGGACCCGGATGATGGCGATCGGGTTCGTCTTCATTGCTGTGGTTGGTTTGATCAACCTCAACACGATCGGAGGACTGAATTTGGAGTTTATCTATTTACTCGGCTGCGCTTTTGTGGGTTGGGCTGCGGGAGCGCGTGCCGCTATGTTTTGCACGCTGGTATCGGGGGTTTTCCTCTACTTCGCCGAACCGCACAGCAGCGCCCTGCCCGGGTGGATTGTTTTCTCGAACTCGGTTGTGCGTTTGACGGCATTTGCAGTCATCGGCTGGCTGGCGGCGCAAGTGGGAACGCTAACCCGCGATTTGGAGCAGAAGGTCCAGCAACGCACCGCCGGGTTACAGAGTGAAGTTCAGGAGCACAAAGAAACATCGGAACTTCTCCAGGAGGCGATGCAGCTTTTCAAGCAGGTGACCGAGAATATCACCGACGTGTTCTGGGTCACTGACCCATTGAAAACCAAGTTCGACTACGTCAGCCCGGAGTTTGAAAAAGTGTGGGGAGAGTCTCGCCAAAGCCTTTACGTCTCGCCGAGCACGTGGATCGAGGGCATCCATGCGGAAGATCGCGAGCGGGTGACTCGCGCCACGTTTGCCAAGCAGGTGAACGGGGATTACGACGAGGAATACCGCGTCGTCCGGCCCGACAGATCCCTGTGCTGGGTGCACGATCGTGCTTTTCCGGTGAAAGACAACGACGGGACGGTCTATCGCCTCGTCGGCATTGCGGAGGACATCACGGAACGCAAGCGCACAGAACAGTTGCTGCGAGCCGAGCGGGACGTTGGCATCGCGCTGAGTTTCACCAGCGATCTGTCATACGCGCTGGATCGTTTGCTGGATATCGCCGTGCAATTGGAGGGGATTGACTGCGGCGGTGTGTACCTGATGGATTTGCAGACCGGCGGGTTGCACTTGGAAGCGCACCGTGGATTGTCGCGTTCGTTTGTCCAACGCATTTCGCATTACAAGGCGGATGCGAGCGAAACGCGCCTGGCTCGCGCCGGCGGGATTGTTTATGTGCGGCACGAGCAGATCCCGAGGAACCTGGAGGTCTTGTGGGGTAGCGAAGGGTTGCGGGCGCTGGCTGTGGTTCCGGTGCAACACAAAGGAGTCGTGCTCGGCATGTTAAACCTGGGCTCCTACCGGCAGGACGAGATTCTTCCCAAAACACGGTTGGGAATCGAAATGATCGCGTCGCAGTTTGCAGGCGCCATCGCCCGAATCCGGGCCGAGGAAGGACTCCGCCGGAGTGAAGCGCATTTGCGGACCATCGTCCACAACGCGCCCATCGCACTGCTTGCCGGAGACAAGAACGGCCTGATCACCTTCGAAGACGGGCAGGCGTTGAACGCCTTGCGCATGAAGCCGGCGGAAAACATCGGCCACCGCGTCGCCGAAGTTTACCGCGAATTTCCGACGATCGCGGAAGGCGTGAATCGCGCGCTCGCCGGTGAGGAATTCAGTTCGGTTTTGGAACTGGGCTCATCCGTATTGGAATGTCATTATGCGCCCAGCCGCGACGAGGCCGGCTCTACTACCGGCTTTCTCAGCGTTGCCACCAACGTAACCGAGCGGGTGCGCCTCGAACGCCAACTTCTTGAAATCAGCGACCGCGAACAGGGCCGCATCGGCCAGGACATCCACGACGGCCTCTGCCAGCAACTCGTCAGCATCGCGTTTGACGCCAATTCACTGGAAAAATCGCTCACTTCCCAGGCCCACCCCGAATCCAAGTTCGCGCGCAGGATGGCCATGCTGCTGGATGAAGCGATTAGCGAGTCCCGGCGGGTGTCGCGCGGTCTGTATCCGGTGCGGCTCGAGTCGGAAGGACTTGTGTCAGCCCTCAAGGATTTGGCCCGTTCGACCAGCGAACGATTTGGTCTTCGGTGCATCTGCCAAGCCGATTTGCCCGATCTGATTTGCGACGTAACTACAGCCACCCATCTTTACCGTATCGCGCAGGAAGCGGTGAACAATGCCATCAAACACAGCGCCGCACATTCCGTCGTTATTCACCTCGCCGGGTTCGACGGCCTGATTGAACTCGCCATCCAGGACGACGGCAAGGGCATCGTCCTGCCGCCCAGGCGAACCTCCGGCATGGGACTCCATATCATGGACTATCGCGCCCGCAGCATAGGAGGCACACTGCGCGTTCAGCCTGGCGATGGCGGCGGAACCACGGTAATCTGCCGAGTGCCGCGGAAAAGCTGAGGCACAATCCCTATGGCCCAGTCACAAAATTCCGCCAAAACTCAATTGAAGCCGACGCGTGTGCTGCTGGTGGACGATCATCCCATTGTGCGCGAGCGGCTCGCGGAAATCATCAACGGCGAGCAGGATCTGATGGTTTGTGCCGAGGCGGAAGACCGCCATGGCGCCATCAAGGCGGTCGAGACGGCCAAACCCGAACTGGCGGTGATCGATTTGGCGTTGAAGAATTCGAGCGGACTGGAATTGATCAAGGACCTGCATACGCGCTGGCCTCGGCTGATCATCCTGGTGGTGTCAATGCTGGAGGAGTCGCTCTATGCGGAGCGGGTTCTCAGGGCGGGCGCGCAAGGCTATATCACCAAACAGGAGGCCGCTCGAAATATCATGCTGGCGATCCGGCGCGTGTTGAGCGGCGAGATTTACCTGAGCGGCAAGACCGCCTCGACGGTGATTGCCCACCTGACGGCAAAGCCCCAAGCCGGAGGATCGATTGCCGACCTGCTCTCTGACCGCGAGTTGCAGGTGTTTGAACTGACCGGAAACGGGTTGAGCACAAGAGAAATCGCGGAGCGCCTCCACATTGACGTGAAAACGGTCGAAACCTACCGTATCCGAATCAAAGAGAAGCTCGACCTCAGGACTTCCAGCGAACTCCTGCAGATGGCAATTCGTTGGAACCAAAACCGGTAATTGGTATCTCGTCACACCGACTCTTACGGTGGGCGCGTTGTTCGATTGATTTCGCCCGGCATCCTGCCTGTTGGCGCCGTGCCATCCAATGCTTTGCCAAAAAAGTGTGTGTGGAGTACATGGTTGGGTCTAGCGCGTCGGGTCAAAAATGTTCGCGAGTAATTCCGGTTTTGGCGAAATTTTCAACAGGCTTGAATACTCAAAAGCTACCTCGTCCGGCCAGTACTTGTCCGGCCAGTACCACAGGCTGCCATCCGCAGCCAGCGAGGTGAAACCGTACGACTCTCCGACTAAGCCGACCCAGTCGTTGTGGAGTCCCAACCGTGTTGGAGTTGTACTTGCGATGACGCTTGGGCTCTGCCATGGAGAGCCATTGGATGGGACCGTCCGATACGCGCCCCATTTCCACAGGGAACCGTCGGACTTGAGCGCGACAATGTTCTCAACAGGGGCCACCACGGTTGTCCAATCTGTTTCTCTGCCCACTTGAACCATTTCAGAAGCGACATAGTGGGAATTAGTCCAGATTTGAGGGCAAATCCACAAAGTTCCGTCATCACGAACGCCAAAATATCCGTTCCCTCCCGAGACCAGGCTACGCCATTTGGTCTGGCCAAAAGCCGTCGCCTGCACAAGGTTGTTGCTCGCCAGGGTCCAGACGGTGCCATCGTTTTTTCTGGCATAAACGTCGGAGAACGAAAAAACCTGCGCCCAATCCGAGTTTGTGCACACGGGATATGGTTTGAGGGGTCTCAATCCCGGCCATCGCGAGCCCTCGTTCTGTGTCCACTCCACATGGTTGGTCCCCCAACACCACAGTGTGCCGTCCTTTTTCAAAAGCAGGGCTGACGGACGCCAAGCCTGTGCAACCGCCCGCCAGTTGGTTTCGTCGCCAACCCTCGCCAGCTTCGGCGACAGCCAAGGCGCCATGTTAGTCTTTTCGGCAATCCAGAGACTTCCATCGGAACGGATGCCCATTATTGCCCACCAGCGTGCGGTCACATCGACCCAGTTCGAACCGCCAATGAATTGATGCGGTCCGAGGCTGCCAGGCAGTGGGTGAACCAGTCTGCTCAATGCCAACCGCCAAGACGGGTAGCCGGGATTCCACATTTCATCATACTGGATCTCGTCCAGCCAAACTCTGCCGTCGGGCAGCAAGATCGTCAGGTTACCATTATAGTCTCTGCTCATGTGCGGAGGCTTCGACAGCGTCAATTGTGCGGTGCCGTGCGGCGGCTCCAGTGGTGTGAAAATTTCCCAGATGCGGTTGTAGAGGGCGGCACTGGCCACAACAACAAACGCCAGCGCCGTTGTCAGGCCAACGAGATTCCGACGCCAGAGGCGCCGGCTTTCGTGAAACTCTTTAAAATTTCTGTAAGCAAGCCACAACAAGGCAACAATCATGGTAGGAATGCCGATGACATCCGCCAAAACGTAGCGCCAGAGCGTGATGCCCAAAACGGTTTGCGGAGTCGAAATAAACACCATGAATGCGGCACACGCAACGATGGCGGCAACGGCTATGGCCAGCGCTTGCAGGAAGTTTCGGGCCAGCGTCGAGGCGAAAAAGGCAACCGTAGCCACACCGAGTGAGCAGGCAGAAATCGACAGGCCAAGCAAAGGTACTTCGTCACCATTGAAAATTTTCGGGGCACCCAATGCGATTGCGCAGCCTTCTATCAAGCACGGCAGCACGCCGCCGAGCAGCGTGCCCAAAACCACTGCCAGAAGAAATTTGATGGTGAATTGCACGCGGCTTGAAACCGGCAGGCACAATTGCCCCTCCGCCACGCCCAGCTTGCGTTCCTCGGCAACAGCCGTACAGCCAACGATCACCGGCATAATCAGCCAGAGACACCAATAACTCTCCAAGGCGACGGTCGCCGTGAAAGACTTATGCTTGGCCATTCGCATAAAAATGCTGATGAAGTGCAGGGCAAGCAATGCGCCGGCACACGCCAAAGTGAGCTGGTGCAACTGCAATTCCTTCCAAAACAGCGCGGCGATTGGTTTGCGCCGATGCGTTGGAACAAATGAGCCGGAGTGAGCGCGGGAAAATGGCCACGCCGGCAACGAGACTGTTCCGCCAGTCCAACCCACGTCTTGCGCCCTCATGAACAGGCGTCGCGCCCACCAAAACCCGCCGATGGCATAAGCCCAGAAGACACCAATCAGTATAACGTTTTCTACAGTGTCATAACACTCCGCCGTGAAACTGACCACCACCAGTGCGAACAACGCCGCGGGAACCAGCAAAGCCATCAAAAATGCCGGCGCCACTTGACGGAACAGAAGAGAGGTCCAAAGGCCGCCGGAATAAGCCGCAAGCACGGCCGTAAAAACGCAAACCATAAACGCGAGCTGCTGCCAGTGCGTCCCTGGTATCTGTCTATACCAGGCAAAGCGCGTCGATAAACATGCGCACCAAATGCTGACAACAATCAATTGCGCCAGAGCCAGAACAGACACTTTTGTCCACCAAGTGCGCGTGCGTGGCCAGGGCTGAGCCAGGAGCGGCGAAAAAGTGCCCAGGCTGAATTCGCGTCCCGCGGAATTGACTGCCATCATCACCAGCATCACCAGCCCGAAACACGCCAACAGGACAGCGATGCCAGTGATACCGCCGGCTGGAGGCAAAACGATAGGGGCAAACGCCAATGGCAAAGTCGCGACCCAGCTTGGCAGCAGCAGCCGGATTTCCTTCTTAACCTGGGCATTCATAGGTTTGCCTTCTTCAGGATGCCCGAGGCCACGAAGATTTCCTCCAACGAAAGGGATTCACAGCGCAGTTCCTCGGGCTGGCGCGCCCGCAGCTTTTCCAGCAGTTGCTCGCTGTTGCCGTTGGCCAGAATTTCCAGCTCGCGGCCGTTTCGCCGCACGTCCAACGCGCCTGGCAGCTCGAACGAGCCCGGCGGTTGCACAAAACGCGCGCGAATCTTGCGGAACCGATCCCGGGCGCTGTCGGCCTCCATCGTCAACAGTTCGCGGCCTTGCTCGATGATGGTGAATTCGTCAATCAACCCCTCGAACTCCGAAATCAGATGCGTGGAGACAAAGACCGTCCGGGGCTGTGGCTCGCCGGATTGATAGGCGCCAATGACCGTTTCGATGAATTCGCGGCGCACAATGGGGTCCAGCCCCATCGTCGGCTCGTCCAGCACGAGCAGTTCCGGCTCCGGACAAATGGCGCCGATCAAGGCCAGTTGCGTCTTCTGGCCTCTCGAGAGCCGGTCGGCCTTTTGATTCGGGTCGAGTTGGAAACGCTGTAACAGGTCGGTTTCGATGTCGCGGTTCCAGTGTTTGCGGAACGAAGCGAGATAGGCCAGCGTGTCGCGCACGCTCATCCAAGGATAAAACGCGACTGAGTCCGGGACGTAGGTCAGGCGCGATTTCACGGCCACTTCGTTCTTCTGCGGATCCAACCCGAACACGCGTGCGGTGCCGGAGGTGGGGCGGAGCAGGTTGAGCAGGCATTTGATGGTCGTGGTTTTGCCCGCGCCGTTCCGCCCGAACATGCCGTAACAGCGCCCGGGCCGGACGGTCAGACTCAGGCCGTTGACGGCGTCCACCTTGCCGTAACGGCGGGTGAGGTTCTTGAGTTCGATGATCGGAATGTCGGTTTGCATAGGGTTCTCCTTTCCATTGGAATCAATCGTCGCGTTTGGTTGCGCCGGACTTGCGCTCGAAATAATCGAGCCTCTCGTTGACCAGCGCCAAAAACCGGTCGCGGTCCACCTGCAGGTGATGCGCCATCACCACCGCTTCATCAATCTCGGTGATCAGCAGCTTCTGCCGGACCTGTTTGGTGAAGGGCGAATTGTTCTCCTTCAGGAAGCAGCCTTTGCCGGGGGCGGTTTCGATGACGCCCTGGCTCTCCAATTCCGCGTAGGCCTTGGCGACGGTGTTGCGGTTGACGCGCAGTTCCTCGGCCAGCGGGCGGATGGACGGCAACGGGTCGCCGGGCCGCAACGCGCCGGAAGCCGCCGCGTAACGGACCTGGTCGGCCAGTTGGAGGTAAACCGGCTTGCCGGACTTGAAATCGATCTGAAACATCATAGCTGTCTTTTACTGTCATAGGACTATATGACAGTTGACGCCGGCCTGTCAAGCGGAAAAATCATTTGCTGCGGATTTTTGGGAAAATTCATTTCAGGGCGCGCGATGGGGGGGGTGCTTGATCAATCATTTCTGCCCATGCTTGCTGATCAGCCGCCGCCACGCCATTTCTTCGCCAAAGGTTTTCAAACGATCGCTGTAACTGATCCAATCCTGATCCAACTGTTTTAATTCCGTGAACTGCGGAAGCGGCAGTTGAAACGAGGCGCGCACTTTGGCCTCGGCTGCCGAGTAACCTGCCGAGAGGTAGGCTTCTTCGTCATCCCGATAACGGTCCAGTGAATAATCCTGAAAGTGTTGCTTGCCGGATGCGGTGACGAGTTCCTGCACCGCTTGATCCGTCGGGCAGCTTTGAAGTGCCCAAAAGGTCTGGCACCATCCCATGCCCTAACAGCCCGTTGAAAAACTCCTTCCTTTGTAGGAGCCGACGTAAGGAGGCTCAAATCTCTTTGAAAACGAGGGTGAATTCAGAGCCTCCTCACGTCGGCTCCTACTTTTTCAACGGGCTGGTAAGGAAGTATCATTGTGGAGGATTGCTTTGAAGCTTCACTCCGAACACCGATTCAACCTCGTGCGACCAAGCAACCATTTCTTCGTCTTTCGTCTGCGATTGCGCAAGGATCCGGGCCAACTGATCAAACCGCTTCTTGGCCTCTACCGGCTTTTCTGCTTTGTAAAACGCCATCGCAAGGAAAGGCAAGTCATCGCGCGCGGCAATGCCGTCGGAGCTCGCGCGTTCCGATTTGATGAGCGTCTCAATGGCTTCCTGGTATTTTCCGGCGCGATACTGAGCTACACCCAGCGTGTTGCGCATGTCGTCACTTTGGTTGAGCCGGTATGCGGCTTCGGCTTGGGCCAGCGCCAACTCGTAATCAGCTCCGGTCCTGCCTGGCTCACGCACAACGTCCCAGCTTGCGTCGTTCAGCTCGTAAGCGTCCTCCTTGGTTTTCCCGGCCAGCGTCAGAGCAAGCTTCCGCTGTTCGTCCGTCAGGCTCTCCAATCGCTCCACGGCTCGAACCACCCGTTCGCGTAGCAGCAAATTCTTTTGTTCCTTCCGCACCAAGTGAAATACTTCGGCAACCGGAACCATTCTTAGGGCGGTCTGCAGCACATCCTCATTCAATTTGGCATTGGCCTTTATTGCCGACTGAACCGCGGACGGTGTCTTGCCTGCGGCGAGAAGTTTCAAGACGAGAACTCTTGCCGCTTCTGCATCCACTCCGAACAGGGTTTCGTTCATCTCGTTGAACACTTTCGTCGCGTCCCTTTGCGGATCCCACCAGCGACTCCAGAGAGTCAGCGCTATTTCCAGCGCGGAACGCGTTTCACCCTGTTTCTGCAAGGCCATCGTCCGGAACAGGAGGCCTACGGGCGGCGCCCAGCGATCTTCCCCCTCGTCATCTTTGATGGTCTCAGCTCGGGTGAGGATTGCGACCGCATTGCTAAACGCACCGACGCGATACTCTGCGGCACCCAGAGTCCTCAGATACGCTTTGGTTTGGGGAGAGTTGCGAGCTGCGATTTGGGCCTGTCGCAGAGCGCGTTCGTAAAGTGCCGAAGGTTGGCTAATTCGCTGGACTACTTCCCATGCTTCAGAATTCAAAGCCCCTGCGTCATCCGGCAAATGTGCGGCCAGGCGTTGGCCACGCTCGTGAGTTGATCCTTGGGCCGGCGATTCCTCCGCACCATTGATTCTGGACCAGGAACGAAGCCCCTTGCCACGGCTGACCGCAGTGACCGTTTTGCCGTCCGGTGAAAAAGCTACTGAAACGACATCGCTGCCGTGGCCTTTCAGCTCGATCTGCCTCTTGGCCGTCGCGATATTCCACAATATCACGGTCTTACCCCGACCAGCGGCAAGCGTTCGTCCGTCCGGTGAGAAGGCGACCGAATAGATAATGTCTGTGTGGGCGTCCCGTAGAGAAGCCTTTTCCTCGCCGGTTGAGGCATCCCAAACCTTAACGGTTCCGACGCCTCCCGCCGCAACTTGCCGGCCGTCGGGCGAGAAGGCTACGCTCCACGACGGAAACAGTTGTTGCTTGAATGCCTCTATTTCCCTGCCGGTCCCGACGTCCCATAGCCTGAGAGTGTCAAATCCAGCGCTGGCGAGCGTTTTGCCATCGGGAGAAACAGCTACCGCAAAGATCGGGCCTTGATGACCGACAAGCTTCGCCAACTCTTTGCCAGTGGAGAGGTCCCACAGACGAACCGTGTGGTCAGCACCGCCGGTGACCATTCTTCGACCGTCCGCAAAAAAAGCGGCGCAGTTGACCGCGCCATCGTGGCCTTTCAGGGTGACGAGCTCTTTATCGGTTGCCGTCTCCATGACTCGCACGGTCGAGTTTGTCCCGACGATGGCTAACCGTGATCCATCGCTCGACAGAGCAACTGGCATGATCTGCTTGCGCTGAGTGTCAAGTATGGACTCCAAAAGCGATTCTTCGCCGTCACGCACGATCCGACCGCCGGGGTCGATTAGAACCTGAGTGGGGAAACCCTGGATTCCATAATTGTCGGTGCTCTTCTTCGTCGCATCCACGATCACCGGGAATGGCAAAGCGCGTCCTTTCCAGAGGCCTTTCACCGTCGGTTTCAGCTTCTCATCCATGTCCCGCAGGCTGTCTGCGCCGTTATGGATCGCGAGAATCTCAAATCGGCCGCGATCAGCCGCGTGCCGGTCGTAAAACTTTATCAAATCCGGCATGGCTTGAACGCACGGCCCGCACCAGTAACCCCAGAAATCGAGCAACAGCCATTTTCCCCTGAAGTCGGCGAGGGTGACGTTCGTGCCAACCCCTCGCGCCTCGGTGATGTTCCAGGACGGTGCGGGTTTGCCCCAATGCAGCCCAATCGGGGTTGCCGCCAGATTGATGCGTCCAAGGTTCGTGACCGGTGTGTCCACCGAAAGTGTGACGTGGCGATTTGTTCCGCGCACTTCCTCATTCCCATACCCGCTAATCTCATACTCACCGGGCGGCAGCTTGAGTTCAAACTTCGACGGGACAGAATCATCCTCGGCTAGTCGAATCCTGTTTGTTGTTACATTGATATAAACGTTGCTCCACGAGGGCGCCTCGTCCAACTCCTCGCAAAAAACTCTCCACGGAGCGTGATCAGTGGCTGCAACCTGAGCGTAAGAGGCCGGCCGAGACTAGTGGCATCCAGAATGGCGAGTTGTCCGTGCTCTTGTTCGTCATCAATCGCGAGCAACTCCGTGGGATGACCGTAGTTATCAATTCCCAAAGCGAATTGGCCGCGGTCATCCGTAGTCGCCTCATCGAACGGCTTCATGGCGCCCTTCTGAGAACCCCAGAATCTGGCAACTTGCGCTCCGGCGACCGGTTTTCCGGCGGCGTCCAGAACCACACCGCTTACTGTCTTCTTGCCGGCAAGTGCAGGACTGATTGCCATAAAGAAGAGCAAAGTTGCGGCGATCATCTGTGGCCAGCGCGAAAACACTGTCGCGTGGATTCGTGGCCTGATGCCGAATGGGCTGCTATTCCGCCCACCGTGGGAGATATGGAGATTTCTGGTGTTCATAAATTGACTGGAGCAACTGATTTGCATTTGTTTTCGATGTCATTCCACTTGCACCGCTCTGCAAAATCGCCAAGCCGACGGGGCCAACCGTCGTCAAAACGCCAGAACAGTCAATTGGTTTTATCACTTCTGTCAAAGCGGTCCAATGGGCACTTTCACTTGGACAAAGCGCACCCCGAACACTCACGCCGCCACGAGGCACGAGGCCATCCAGATAACCAGAGTGGCGATGCCGAGATTAACGCTGAAGTAGAAATGGATCGGCCTGAGCGATTGCCTCGAATGGACAAGGCGCACTCCAAATACTCACGTTTCTAATTCGCCGGTCCAAAAATCTTCGCGAGTCATTGCATTTCCGGTCTTCTCAGTGAGACGTCCGGCTTGGTCCGCTGAAGCAGCCGTTTGTCACCGGCCGCTTTCTTGTAGAGGCTCTCAAGACCATAAAAGAAGGCCCGATGGGCCCTAATTTTGCCGAGCGGTGTGTCCAGAGAATGTATCCCGGTTCCGTCATATCCCAGGATAACCACTTTTCCTTCCAGTCTTTTGGGTTCAATGCCGCCGGACAAAAGCTCATGAAACGGGACATATTCAATCTCATCTTTGGCGGGAAACTCAATCGCGACCTGGTTTTTGCCGTCCATCGGGATTGCCTGTCCCTTGATGGTGACCCTTTGGCCCGGCAGAATCTGCGCCCTTTCTCCCAGCGCCAGTTCCAGAGCGCACAAATACAATGATTTCACATATCTCCCCCGATATTTCTCCAGTATCGGGACCCTGTTCGGCGTTGAGAGATCGACAAATCCGATGTCGCACGCCTCTGCTGAAAATATCTCCAAAGGAATCCATCCGCTCTGCGCCGACAGAGTGCCGTCGCCTGCCGCGAGTGAATTGGTCAAAAAAAATCGGTCCGGCAGGCGATTGGGATGCTTTTCCGAATCATCCAAGCGGGCCTCGATGAGAACCGGAAGACCAACAAACGCCCTGGCCAGCTTCTTATCGCTTTCGATGTTCCTTGGCAAATCGAGAAAGAACTTCAAGACAATCCCCTTTGCCTTGAGCCGCTTGATCTGCTCAACGCCTTTGGCCAGAATGGACCGCTCAAAGGGAAAGGCGCCATACTTTTCCTCCGTCTTGCTGTCGATAAACACAACCGCGAACGGAGACTCGCCTCCATACGCTTTTATGCCAAGCGAGAGCCACAAAAAGAGGATAACGATGACTTCTCTGCGCGTCATGGGCGGAGTCAACATTGACAATGAAACAACGCCATCGGGTCCTTGTCCAGCTCGGTCGCTCAAGCAGTTGGGCGGAAGTATCCAGCGCGAGCGCATAGCAAAGGCCACGACCCAACAGCAAGCCGCCGGCGTGTCGCGGCAGGAGAAGAAGGCACCATCAAACAACCAAAACCGGAAAAATAATATCAAAAAATGAACCTTTTGGCGTGCTCCCGTTATTAACAGGCAAATGCAACCTCGGAAAACCATTATGAAAACCACAAAATTCACCTGCCTTGCTTTGCTGATTTTAACGGGAATCGTGCCCGGTTCACGCGCTGAGCCATACCGCACGGACATCAATCCGGCGCTGCTTTATTATCGGGCGTTTCTTCTGTCGCCGGATTTGTCCCCGGCTGACTTTGACTACCTGTTCACGACCAATTGGCAGGGTCAAAAACTCCCGAAACGATTCGGAGAGATCATTGCTGGCTATGATAGGCAGTTCAAATTGGTGCGGGAAGTGGCACAACAAAAAGTGCCCTGTGATTGGGGCATTGATATGAGCCCCGGGCCAGCCACGCTGCTTCCTCACCTGGCCCCTGCCAAGAGGATAGCTCAGGCGGCGCAATTGCGCGCGATGTGGGATTTGCAACATGGCAATCAAATCGGCGCGCGCGATGATTTGCTCGCGGCATTCGTGCTGGCAAGAAATGCCTCCCGTGACGGCACTTTTTTTGGCGCGCTGGTTCAAATAGCCATTGAAGCCCTCGAGTGTGCCACGGTGGCGGAGAATTTCGGCCAGTTCTCGCCGGAGACTTTGAAGCAGTTGGTAGATGGATTCGATGCAGCCCCGGCTCGGGGCACAATGGCCACGGCCATAATGACAGAGAGATTGAATCACGTTGACTGGGTGGCGAACAAAATCCGGAAATTGCAGCAGGAGAATCCAGGAAACGACACCAAAGTGATGGAAGCTGTTCACGGATATGCCGATGACTTCGAGGACACCAATCTTTGGCCGCGTATTTTAATCACGTCAGGGAGAACGAGTGATGGAGTCCTCAAGCTGGTCCGGGAATCGGAACCGTTATATTTGCGCCTGGCCAAAATCATGATGTTGCCGTTGCCCGAGTATGAAGACCAGATTCAAAAGTTCGCCGCAGAAATTCAGAAATCTCAAAATCCTTTGGTTCAAACGCTTTTTCCTGATCCGTTGCTGCCACGGGTGAAGGAATTTAGAATTCAGGCATGGCTGGCAATGGTGCACGCCGCTGTGGAATACAAACTGCACGGCGAATCCGGATTGAAGAGCGTAATGGATCCTCTAAGAAACGGCCCTTTTGTCTTCCAACGTTTTGTGTTTGAGGGGGTGGATCGTGGATTTGAACTCAAATCCGCCTATACCGGATACGGCGGATATCCCTGCGCGCTCATCTTTGTCGAGAAAGAGGGGACTCCATTTCGCGTTGCTGGACCGCATATTGGTCAGGCGGTGCAACCATGATTTACCAGGCAAAAAATTGACGGGGCCGCACAGTTCCACGATGGAACTGTCCCCGTTTTTCAGCTATAATCGAAATGTGTTCAGCCTGAGTCCAACGTTCGTGGAAACCGAAATCTCAGAGACGCGGAGTCTTCTCGACCAGGCCCGGGCAGGCGACCCCGAGGCGTTCGGTGAGATTTGTCGCGTCCATGGAACCCGGCTGTTGAGGCAGGCCGTCGCGCTTTGTGGCAACCTCACGCTGGCCGAAGACCTGGCGCAGGACACGTTGGCGGAAGCGTGGAAGGGTTTGCGCCGCTACAACGGGCGCTGCCAGTTTTTCACCTGGCTTTGCGCGATCCTGCTGAATCGTTACCGCAATGTCCTTCGGGGAAATCGTCTCCGGCCGGCTGCCACGCCCGGTGCGCGGGATCAGGATGAATTCGAGAAACACACCGGCAATCTGGCCGACCACGCCGCCCTGCCAGACCAGGCAGTCGAACTGCGCGAGCAGGCGATTCTCGTGCGGCAATGCGTCCAGGCATTGCCGGCCAAACACCAGCAGGTCATCTATCTGCGTTTTTACGTGGATGATTCGTTGGAGGGCATTGCCGCCGCTTTGGGCTGTTCGGTGGGGACGGTCAAATCCCGTTTGTTTCATGCCTTGGAAAAGCTTCGGAAAATGAATGCCGTCAGCGCTCAACGGTCCGATTTCAAAATGAAAGGCGGGATGCTATGAAACCTTGTGCCCAAAACCGGAAACTCATTGCGTGGCTGGCTTTGAACGCGCTGGAGGTGCCACAGGCGCGGCAGCTTCGAGCGCATCTTGAAACTTGCGAGGGCTGTCGCCGCTATCTGGCGGAAATTTCAAACGTGACTGAAAGGCTGGCGACGGTGGAGGCAACCCCTGATGTTCAGGCGTCCGAAATCTTCCACCGAAAAGTGGCCGGCAAATTGCGGGCGGCAAAACCGGATTCCCTCGGGGAAATCCTGGCGGCGTATTTTCGGGGAACCCTGTTGAACTGGCGCGTGGCTTTGCCGGCCGTCGCGGCATTGGTAGTGATCGCCATAACCGTCGCCATCTGGCAGCAACCGCCGGAGGGTGTTTCGTCCCCACGAACCGGCATCCAAACCGCCTCAGTATCGGGCGCGGACAATGATCCGGCACCGACCATTGCTAACTACCAGAGGGTTGCCAATCAGTCCTTGGACAAATTGGATGCCTTGCTGACCCGACAAGGCAACCGGGCGTTACCGTCCATGCCAATCTATACCGCCTCGACGCTTAGACTTGCGCAAGAGTCGTTTTAAAAACTTGATTTTGGATTTCGCCGACCCACACGCCGGTTCAAGCGGTTTCTTACGTGCCAACCCATTCTCTTCACTCCATTGATTCTGACCCCAATCTGCTTCTCATTCAGTTCCTATCGACTTGTTTGAATACATTTTGTTGGCGGCAGTTCGCTCTTCGAGATCGTGGGTCCACTGGCCAGCGTATTATGGTGCTCGACAGGATCGGCGCACAACGCCGACTCTACATTCTGAAAGTCTTCACCCATCTTGAAAACTTGTGGACGGGTCTTGGTCGATTCTTGATACTGGATTTCGGCCTCAAACCAACCTGGCGTACGTTGCGGTGCGCGGATCATGTTCGGGGCGGTGGCAGATGAGTGTCTGCACCCATTCTGACAAGCGCCGACCCAGACGGCGGCAGGCCTCGCGCTCGCCTTCATTGCGGGGCCGCCCCGCGCAGATCGCCCCGTAATGCAGGGTCTGGCCGGGCGCGACATAATCCGGGATGCCGAAAACCAAGAGTCCGTAGTTCATGAGCACGATCTGAAGCGCCAGGCAGGTCAATTCACCACCCCCAGCAATCCCGCCGGAAGAGGTGAAGGCGCATCCGAGCTTTCCTTCAACCTTCGGCCAGAGTGGTTGGGCGGTTTCGTCCCACCAACGCTTCATCTCCCAGGCAATCGTGCCCATGTGCGTTGGCGACCCGACGGCGACACCGTCACACCACACCAGATCCTCGGCGGTGGCTTCGTTCACGGTCTTGATGCGGACTTCAGTGTCAGGAACGCCAACGGCGCCTTCGGCGACCAGGTCGGCCATCATTTTCGTGCGGCCGTCCTTACTATAGTACAACACTAGGATTCGGGCTGCACGTGACGCGTCGTTTTCCATGCCGACGATGATACACGCTGGTCAAGGCTGCGGGAAACGGAAACCTCGACGTGCCAAGCCGTAACAGTCCAAGATGCGGCGGTCGGTATCTGTCAACGGCACCCGTTTGCCCATCGTAGTCGAAATAGTCCCTGAAGAAGTCCGGACAGATAACGCGGTAGTTGGAATAATCGAATCCCTCCGGCTCAAAAGAAGTAGCATCCATGAACGGGTCGGTCCGAAGCAAGCGGACTGTGAAGCGCGGATTGGCATATTCACTGGAAAGAATATGCGGTACAAAAAGTGTTGGGCGGAAATTGTCAATTGTTCGGACTGACCCGTTCTCCGCTGGCGCCGGGACATTTTCAAATGGCCGTGTCCATGATCTCGCCCGAAATCATTTTCCCGGTGGCGACGGATTTTCCGCCAGCCAGCCCCAGAGTCAGCGTGACCAGGCTCATGGCTGCGAACAGGCCGACACATGCCGGCCAGCCGCCGTTCAGCCAGAACCACGCGGGCAGCGCCGTGCCCATGGTGCCGCCGATGTAATAGAAAGTTACATAAAGGCCGGCGGCGGAAGACCGGGCGCGGCCCGCCACCTGGCCGGTCAGCACCGTCGCCGACGCTTGCGAGACAAAGATGCCGGAGGAAAAAACCGCCAGCCCGGCAATGACCGCCGGCAGCCAGTGAACCAGCGTCAACAGCAGCCCGCCCAGGCTCATGCCCACGGCCAGAAGCGCCGTGGGGCGAAAACCGTTGCGGTCCTGGAATCGTCCCGCCAACGGTGTGACGACGCAGCCGAACAGATAGACAAGAAAGACGCTGCCCAGCGCGACGGTGCTCAATTGAAACGGGGGGCGGGCGAGAAAAAAGTTCACGTAGGTGAACACGCCCACCAGCGAGAACAGCACCGTGAAGCCCATGCCGCAAATCATCAGCAGGCGCGGGTTTCGCAAATGCCCCCAGGTGTCGCCGAGGGATTTGAAGACATGTTGGGCCGGAACGAAATGCGTGGCCAGCGGGAGCCACTGCCGCACGGCCAGCGCGCCCAGCAAATCCAAAACGCCCAGTACGATGAACGCCGCGTGCCAGTTCCAGTGCGCGGCGATGACGCCGGTGAGAAACCGTCCCAGAAAGCCGCCGAAGACCGTTCCGGCCACATAGGCGGACATTACGGCGCCGGTGCGGCCTGCGAACTCCTCATTGATGTAGGCGATGATCACGGCGATGACACCGGGGACGAACAACCCTTGCATGAAGCGCCAGAAAATGAGCGCGGACAGGCTTTGCGCGGTGGCAGCCAGCAGCGTTGGTACGGCCATCGCGAAGAGCGCGGGCATGATGACTTTTTTCCGCCCGATGCTTTCCGCGAGCATGCCAATGACCGGCGCCATGATGGCGACCGACAGCGTGACGGCGCCCACGGTCAAACTGACCTGCACCTCGGTCGCGTGAAAGAAGTTCTGAAAAAACGGCAGCAGCGGCTGCGTGCAATAGACGTTCAGAAACGTGCAGGCACCCGCGATCGTCGCGGCAAAGACGGCGAACCCGAACGGCTTTTCCGCCCGTGCCGCCCGAGTTCCGGCCGAATTCATAAAATGACAGCATAGGCGCGACACGGACGGAAGGGAAAATCAAAACTGGAGTGGCTCTCCCCAAGGGCGCAGCCTGACACTGCCCGCGATCGCAAACAGGCCGGAGCGCGCCGTTTCGAGCCAGCGTGAGAAGCTGGAAGGGTAGCACGGGCCACTGGCCCATCCCGTCCGGCGACCCGCCGGACGGAATGGAGAGGGGCGTTCAAGTTGAAATTCAGGCCAAAGTGTCGTCAGTCGCCCAGCTATCCCGATCGGCGAGTCGCCGACCGGAACGGGCGGGTCGCCCGTTCCACCCGTTCCAGAGACAGCCACTAAATGCCGTGGCGTCTGGGGCAGTGTCAAGATGCGCCCCTCCGCAACTGCCGGCCAGTGTTGGCGTCGCGCTGGTGGAGGCGATTGTGCCCCCGGACAGAGATCGTGAACGGGTCCATCCGATCAATTGACAATCTCCGGTCCGAACGAAGCGGACTACGAAGGGAAGATTGGCATGACCAGCGTGAAGAACTCTGGGTACAAAAAGTGTCGGCGGAAATTGTCAATTGTAAGGACCGACCCCTTCCGGGGCGGAAACTGTCAATTGTAAGGACCGACCCCTTCCCGCCGTTCTCGGCCAGCAGTGAATACAGCCGGAGACGGGTGAAAACAATCCATCGTTCGATGCAGCAGGACCGAGCGGTAAAACTGTCGTCTGATGCCTGGCGGCGCCGAAACCGGGAAGCTGAATACGCCGTTGGCCGGGCAATAGGTGCCGACATCGCGCCAATCCTTGAGATTTGAAGAAGCTTGGACGGCGTACGCGCAGCCGTCGTAACCGGTGAACTGCACCCGCAGTTGGGTGTTGGACCAGGTCATCAAGCCCCAGGAATCCTCCCGTAACAGGGGCAAAAGCTGGCTGGGAATGCACTCCATCATTTCATCACTCAATCCTCCGGCTGAAAGCGTCTGCAAATAGGCCGTGTTCAGGAAGGGCGACTGTTCCGAAAGCTGCGGTGTTGCCAGAATATCTCCGAGATGCAGGAAGATGTGGTTCGTAAACAGATTAAGGCGCGCATCGTTTATGCCTTGCGCGATCAACAGCGCCTGCAATGAGTTTGAGGATACGATCAGCGTCGCAACCGGTGAGCTGTTGGTTTGAACCGGCATTCCATTTAGAACGGCGAGCCAGGCGTTGATATCCGAGTTGTTGATGGACAACCGCCGGCACGGATTGTTCGTGCTGAGCATCGGGCCAAGCAAGTCGATCAGATCGCGGTCCATTACCGGACGGCTGAATGCGGCGTCAGCGACGTCACCGACTCCAGCCAGAACCCAGTTCACAAAATCGCCGGTCCAGTTGATCCAGGTACTCAGGTCAATATCCGACGCTTTCAGATAAACCGTCTGCCACGGCGTGCCGCGATGGATCCGGCCCAGCGTGCCAAAGCTCAACGGTTCGCCGCTCGGAAAATCCCACTCATCGGACGACCGCACCAGCGGATCCTTCAGCGAGGTAAGATACGCGCTCTTATTGCCGACAGGTCCTCTGGCCGGATTTCCACCCCACGGGTCATAGCGGTCGGCATAGCGCCAAAGATTCGAGGCGGCCGGGAGGAACGCAGCGTTGGGTGGGGTCACGGTAAAAAGGGTATTCGTCGCCGCGTAGGTGAGGTCGCCAAGGCTGTAATGCACGAGCGGATCATTGGCCTGCCAGGTGAGCAACTGATACTTTTTGCTCGTGGGCGTGAACGGCACCTGCATCACGAGTTGGGTGTTTTGGAGGCCTGAATTCCACAAGGGTTGAAACCCCAAAAACGCTCGAAAATAGTCAATTGCCCACTGTCGGGTGGGGCCGATCGGAGGACTTAGCATGTTGTTCGCCCAGAAGGAATCCCCGAGATCCGGCATCCCCATCGAGATGTAGATCTGGTTGTTAACTCCCTGCGGCGCGGTCCCGTTGCCCCAAAACGTTGACACGAGGTTGGTAATCCAGACGTTGGTGACGCTCAGGCTGCTCGAATAGATTTCCCCTGCCAGGTCGCGGTACGAATTCAATCCGCTCAACTGGACGTAATCAATGACCCGTCCTGGCACCCCGCCATCCAGAATCATGCATCGGATGCGGTTGGTGATGTTCAGGCCCCATTGCGGCTGAGGGAATGAGCCGGGAGGGTTGAGGGACCAGTCTTGAGCATTGTTCGTCGGAAGGGGGATGAACTGGCCCGGCAACGGAATCAACTGATAGGCGGAGTCCGGGAGGAAAACCACGTTGGTGAGCAGCGGCACCAGGAACGACTGCGGGTTGGGCGGAGCCATTACGCCGGGCTGCCAACCGGTGCCCTGCCAATTGCCGGCCGCGACAATCGTCGCACCCGTGATCACTCCGCCAATCGGGTAGCTCAAGGACAGGTTGTAGCCCAAATCATTCGTCAGGGTCATCGACAGGGTCCCATCTGCCTGGACGTAAACCGGGCGCGGATAAGTGTTCGAATACGAATTCCAGACCTCCACCCCCAGGACATTTGAAATGCCGATTAAAAACATCTGGGCGGTTTGGAATTGCGTGAAGTCCGTAGTGATGATGTATGGTTTCCGGATCAGGAGCTTGCGCGTGATCTGGGCCGCGCTTTGCATCACGATCTCGTTCAGGTTCGGAAAACCTTTCCGGGCGCCGATGATCCACGGCACGCCATAGACATTCAAATGGGTTGGCGTTTCTCCGATCGAAGCGCGAGCCTCAGGATCATTCAAGTCGATGGGAATCGTCAGAAAAGTCGGGCTGGTCGGCAGAGTGTCGGGGCCATTCACCAGCTCATAACCGTTGATGAAAATGTTTGTTCCGTCCGACGTGAAATAAGGCCGGAAAACGGTCGGGTAAAGGTTGTTGGTGGTCGAGTCATAGAGATTCACCGTGATTTGAAGCAACCGGTGAACTGCGGGAGTGTATTGGCTTGTTGGATAGATTTGAATTCGCGCCAGGTCGAGATTGAGTTCGGATGTCAACAGGCGTGAAGCAATGTTCGTGAAAAACTCCGTCGGATTGTCCGTGCAAAGGTTTTGTCCCGCCCGGGCGCAAACTGCTGAAAAGAAGACCGCCAACAAAAAGAGCAGCCCGACAATCGAGCCTCTCCGGAGACATCGTGCGCGCGGCTCCGGGCATGTGATCGAACAGCCTCCAGCACTCACGGCCGGAGTCTATTCACAAAACGCGCCATTTGTCACCTCGAAAACATTCCTTGCCGTGAGCGGCTGGAATGCGGGAGCCGGCGCCGGGTTTTATTCTCCGATAATTTTCACCAGGACCCGTTTCCGGCGGCGACCGTCGAATTCACCGTAGAAGATTTGTTCCCATGGTCCGAAATCCAGTTTGCCGCCGGTGATGGCCACGACGACTTCGCGGCCCATGATCTGCCGTTTCATGTGGGCGTCGGCGTTGTCCTCGCCGGTTCGGTTGTGTTGGTATTGCGAAGTCGGTTCGTGCGGCGCCAGCTTCTCGAGCCACACCTCGTAATCATGAAGGAGGCCGGTTTCGGCATCATTGATGAACACCGACGCCGTGATATGCATGGCGTTCACCAGGCAGATGCCCTCCTTGACTCCGCTTTTCCGCACGAGATCCTCGATCGTCGTTGTGAGGTTCACAAAACCACGACGGTTCGGGACTTCAAACCAAAGATGTTCGGTCAGGCTTTTCATGGCTCAGGTATGGCATTTCTGACCCGCGTGGGGCAACTTTGGTTTTGTCATGGCCGTTAAAACTCCAAACCAGACCAGCAACGCCAGCGTGAGCACTGGAATGATCCACGGAGGCAGCAAGCGGTGCATTTCGACAAGGCTGATTCCGCGATGGGCCGCCAACCAAGCATCCAGGCGCCAATTCAATATCAACAGCATCACACCCCAAACCAAAACGTGATGCGCGGCGCTGGCCTCGATGATGGCCGCTCCGGCTTTGCCACGGGTTTGCCGCAGATTCCACAAGCCCAATGCCACCATCGTCACTGCGATCATCGCAGCCGATAACGGGTCGTACGCCCTCCACGCTATAGTAATCAGCCCGAAAAAATAGCCCAGATACACAACGGCCACAATAACAAAGCGTCTGCTCGATTTGAATGGCGTCCTGGTTGTTTGTGACATTCCCGCGGTTTCCTCACTTTGTCGGCGAATGGCCAGCACCTGCCGGAATATCACTGTGCCCCAGGTGATGATGATGACCGCATAGAACCACCAAAAGGCCGCCATCACGGCATAGAATGTCGGGTCACTCCATTGGAAGCGGCTCCCCAGAGCCCGGATGGCAAATTGCCCCGGCACGCACCAAGCCAGCACAAAGGCCCAAAAACAGATAAAAGCAATTTGTTTGACCCGCCGTTCGCGAGCGGTCGGAGCGGCCCGGACAATCAGCCAATGCGCCGCGATGCCACAAAGGATTCCAATCATCGGCGCCAGCCATGCACCCAGCAAACCTGACTTGGCCGCCGCCGTGCCCTTGGCCGCCGTGCCGACACCGATTGTGGCCGCCGGCGCGGCGGGCAATGCCGCGAGTACCGCCCCCGAAAACGCCCGGCCCGGCGCCGTCCGGCGCAGCGTGTTTTCCACGAACGCCTGCACTTCCGCCTGCAACAGTTTGCGGCCGCGCGACAGCCGTTGTTTGACGGCGTCTTCGGTCAATTCCAGTTCCGCCGCCACGGACTCGATGGACTGGTGCTCGCGGTAAAACAGGATGAGGGGTTCGCGGTAGAGCTCCGAGATTTGTTCCAACGCGCGCCACAAGATCGCCTCCTCCTCGCGGCTGATGGCTTGGTCCGAAGGAAGGGCTTCGCGCGCCGGCGAGTCGTCCGCGGTTTCCAGCGGTTGGGCAGCATGCACCGGTTCGCGCCGTTCCCGATCGAGGCTCTTGTGAGTCCTATTGCGGACAATGCCGCACAACCAGGCGCGAAGTTTGTCCGGTTCGCGCAAAAGCCGGAGGTGTTTCCAGGCGGTGATGAACGTTTCCTGCGCCACATCCTCGCTCTGGCCGAGATGTCCGATCCGGCTGTAAGCCAGGGAACAAACCAGTATCTGGTAGCGCTCGACGATCCGGCTGAAGGCGTCGCGGTCTCCGGCGATGGCGCATGACACCAGTTCCGCGTCGCTGTCTTCCGCTGCTGTCATTGTTCTGTTTGTCATCATACTGCTGGAGATGTCCCTTCAAAGGCCAAAGAGGTGACAAAAAATCCGTTCGCTCATCGCATCCGCGCCGGCTTTGGAATTGGCGCTGCCAGAAGGGATGCCGGGCAAACACGGCCTCGGCGGCGGGCGGGTTTGTCGGCGAACGCTTCCGGGATGGGGGGTGATAATCGCACGCCTCACGGTGAAGTCGCCTGCCCGTCGTAGCCGCCATGCGGCGGAATCAAACCGGGACTGGTCTTTTCGAGGTTCATGGCGTTAAACCGCCAGAAGCTCACAGCCATGGACAAACCGGCTGGCCGGGCGCGTTATGCCGAATTTTCTGCGCGATGTTTTCTGAATGTGGTGGGGAGAGCGTCCTCGCGAGCCGGCGTGTCGGTAGCCTTGCCCGATCGAGACTGCAATCCCGCTACGAATTGTTTTTGGCAATGGCTGCATGGGCAACGGGTGGCCGACTTTGAAACTTTCCGGCAGGTCACGGAAGAGGGCGGGGTGTTCCCTGGCCAGCACGCCGGCCAGCCAATGTCTCATGCTGATCAGGATGCCTTGGCCAACGCTTGCTTCAATTCGGTGATAAGCCATTCCCGTTCGAAAGCCACTTTGGACGCTTCGCCCATCTTCTTCCGGAAGTCCAGAATCGCCATCGCCAGTTGGCTGAGCATAGACAACCATGTCCGCTGTTCGTTGCTCAACTTCCGCGGCTTGCGATCCAACACGCACATGACGCCGAGCGCGCAGCCCTCTTTGGTCACCAGGGGCGCACCGGCATAAAACCGGATGTGGGGCGAGGAAGTGACCAGCGGATTGTCCGCGAACCGTTTGTCGGCACTGGCGTCGTCAACCTCCATCACATCGCGTTGCAGGATGGCGTGGGCACAAAACGCAATGTCCCGCCGGGTTTCGGAAATGCTCACGCCGATTTTGGATTTGAACCACTGCCGATGTTCGTCCACCAGGCTCATCATCGCAATCGGCACGGCGCAAATCTGCGAAGCCAGAACCGTGAGGAGATCGAATTCCGCGTCGGGCGGGGTGTCCAGGATTTGGTAACTGCGCAAGGCAGCCAATCTTTCGGTTTCGTTTTCAGGAAGTGGCGCGTTCATGTTGAAGTCCTTTTCTTGAATTTGTGTCCATGAAAACCACTAAAAAAGCTTATTCCTTGCCAACTTGCGAAAAAACAACGGCCCGGACCCAAGGCAGACACCGAAGATCAGCGTCAATTCCCGCCTGAGTCTGTCTTCGTCCGTCGAGCAAGGTGATTTTCGGGAGATCGCAAATTGGGAATTACTGCAATCGCCGTGCGAATGGCTCAGGTTTTCTGCGTTAATTACTCTCGAACGCTACGCCAGGATGATTTTAAGATAACCAGGAATTGGGGTGTTTTGGAGCTGGGTTTTTATCAACCCGTTAAGTTGTTCAGCCAAGAGCACGTTCATCCATTCGCGGGAACAGTTGATTTCACCCAATTCAATGAAGGTCTCGTTGCCGTTTTGAACAAGTTTGTAATTTGAAAGCCTGACCTGGATTGGTTGAAGTTCTCCTTTTAATTCCAATTCCAACAAAATCGTTTTATTTTTCGAATCAATTTCCAGTTTAGTCATATTGCCATATAGTTTGAGCATTGTGTTGTTCAGCCAGAGCCGTCCACCGGTCGCAGAACAATCATGCTTCAGGTATCGAAAGCTGCTGTCAATGAACTTACCAAGCTCCATAAATACTGTTCAGAGTTAGTCCTTTCGCTTTCGCTTGTCTTTATAGTCCTTCCAAAGAATGCCAATGACAAGCCAGGCACTTCCGCCCGTGGCGGTTAAAAAACAAATCATGGCGATTCCGGGATAACCAAAAATCTGGAACGAGGAAGTGATCCGCATCATCAGCGCAGCCCCGACAATCAGCGCGGCGAGAATAATGCCGGTGGTGACGCGATTGGCGATTTTTTCAAAGCCGTTGAGCAAATGAAGCGCGTCGGGAGTTTTGACATTTACTTCCAATTCAGAATTGCCGACGACGTCCAAAATCTTGTTTACGCGCTCCGGGAGACCGCCAACAAAATCCTTCATTTCAAGAAACGATCCAAATAAATGCCCCGGCAAAGCCGCTTGTCGCATTCGGGTCGTCATGATTTCGGCAACATTCCGGCGCACAGAAGCGTTGGGATTGAAATTCGGACACAAAACGTTTCCGACCTGCTCCAGTTGCAGCAGGGTTTTTCCAAGCAGGGTCAATTCGNNACAATTTTCACCGCTTCATCGCCGTTGCCTTCGCTGATGGCCAGCAACAACCGCAATAAATTTTCCTGCATGTTTGAACTCACCCGCCCGGTCATGCCCAAATCCAGCAACGCCACGCGCCCGTCGTCCGTAAGAAAAATGTTGCCCGGATGCGGATCGGCATGAAAAAAGCCGTCAATCAACACCTGTTTCAGATACGCTTTGAAAAGTTCCTCGGCCAGAACATCACCGTTGATGTCCAGTTGAGCGATGGGACTGAGCGCGGTGATTTTTGTTCCGCTGACATAATCCATCGTCAACACGCTGCGCGAACTGTAATCGAGCACGGGCAGCGGAACGAGAATGTGCGGAAATTCCTTCAGATTATTTGCCAGCGTGGTCAGATTGGATGCTTCACGTTGATAATCCAGTTCCTGCAAAATGGAACTTTTGAACTCGGCGAGAATTTTTCCGAAACGATAACGGCGGCCAATGTCAGTATGTTCGTCGAAAAAGGCCGCGATTTCTTCGAGCACTTCAAAATCTTCAGCGATTTGTTTGCGGATTTCCGGGCGTTGCACTTTCACGACGACTGGACGTCCGTCCCGCAACGCCGCGCGATGCACCTGTCCGAGCGACGCAGCGGCAAGATGTTTCTGCTCAAAAAATGAAAATGCCTTTGACATGCGAATGCCCAGTTCGCTTGCGATGATTTCTTCCACATGTTCGTAGGGGAAGGGTTTGACCTTGTCCTGCAAACGCGCGAGCGCCTTCAAATAGGGTTCTGGCAAAAGGTCAGGACGGCTGGAAAGTAATTGGCCGAATTTAATGAAGGTCGGACCCATTTTTTCCAGGTCGTCGGCCAATTCTTCCGGCGCGGGCTGGTCGTGTTTGGCGGCTGGAAGCTTTTTTTCATCGGCGGCGGTGTCCTCATTTGCGAATTCCTTGGCTAAATCAGAAGTACCATACTTTAAGAAAAGCAGTGCGATGTCCTTGTAGCGTTTTAGATGATGTGATTTTAGAGATAATTTCATTTTAATCTAATCGAACCCTGCATGTTACGGCGCGTCTGCCGCGAGTTGAATCGCCGGCCCGGACGCGCCGGATCCGCGGTCCTGTTTTGGAGCTTCCTGCCGCCCGGCCCGGAAGACAAGCTTTGATTGCCTTGCCGCCGGAGCCGCCTCCGGAGCGAGTCACTTTGTATTGAATCCGAGCCGGTGCCGTGCGGCGGCTGGCGCCATCATTCACCGCAAAGAACACAAAGCACACAAAGCAGGGGTTTGACACGGATTACACGAATCCCGCCAATTGGCGAAATCGTGATTCGTGGAGGGTCCAGGCTTGTTCTGACTGTGGCATCTGCTACCGTCAATCGATGAAGCCATTGGAATTTGAGAATCTGGCGCGCTTGCCCGTGATTCAGTTTTACGAGGCGGCGTTCCGGAAAGCAACAGGCGTGTTGCTCAAAGTCGTTCCTCCAGGCGAACCCGGGAAGCGGCTGAATCTCGGAGAATGTGAAAACGCTTTTTGCACGCTGGTGGCGCGGACGCCTTTGGGATGCGATGCATGCCTGAAAACACAAATCCGAGTGCAGAGTATTGCCGGGAAAAAATTGACGACCCAGCAAATCAATTGTTTTACCGGCCTCACCGACATCGCGGTGCCGGTGGTGATCGGGGGCCGGCATGTCGCAACGCTGATGAGCGGCCAAGTGCTCCGCCGCGAGCCGACGGAGCGCGATTTCAAAATGGTCGTCGCCATGCTCGGCCAAAACGGCGAGTGGGAGAAAAAGGCTCGCAAGGCTTATTTCGAAACGCCGGTCGTCAATGCGGAACGGTTCGAGGCGATCATTCAACTCCTGAACGTATTCGCGCAGTATCTTGCCGATTACGCCGGTCGCCAGATTTTGGCCAACACGAGTGAAGAACCGGAGGCGGTAGCCAATGCCAAGCAGTTCGTTCAAACGCACGTCGAGGAGCCGATCACGCTGGCGCAGGTGGTCCGGCACGTGAACGTGAGCCGGTTCTATTTCTGCAAACTTTTCAAAAAGGTCACCGGCATGACGCTGACGGAATATGTTTCTCGTGTTCGCATCGAAAGGGCCAAGACACTGCTGGTGGATCCGTCGCTGCGGATTACCGAGATTGTCTATTCCGCAGGCTTTGGTTCAATTCCACAATTCAACAGCGTTTTCAAACGCATTGTGGGAATGCCCCCGACCGAGTATCGCGAGACACTTCGCTCGCGACTGCCGTTCTAATTGCTCTTCGCATTTCCTTGCGCGAAACGGTGGCCTTCTCCGCCACGAGGCCAATAGGCAATAATCAAATGCCAAACGGCAAGTAGCCCTGTCCTCCTTTCAGGTTTATCAAATGAACCATGCCAATGCGGCAAAGCAAAATGTACTTGCTGACGGAAATCGTTACACCAGGACAACCATGAAGCATCTTCATTCATTCAAGTTGCGGCTGCGGGCCGGCATCGGTGTCGCAGTGATCGTGACGGTCATTTATGCCGTGTCCGGCGCGCTTGTCATCGGAGCCGACACCACATCAGCGGGCGCCAAAGCGGCGGACAAGAAGCCGCAAAAAAAGGAGGCCAAGAAACTCACTGGTTCGGAGTTGTATGCCATCAACTGCAATCGCTGTCATGCGGAGCGTTATCCCACCGAATTCAACTCCGCCCAGTGGAAGACGCTTATGACTCACATGCGCGTCCGCGCGAACCTGCCGGCGAAGCAGGCCAAGGAAATCCTGAAATATCTGCAGGAAGACAGCGGCGACTGACACTCCACGAAACCGAACATGAAAACTCGACCTCAAATAGTTGGCGTGCTGGCTGCAAGTTTCGCGATCGGCGTGGCTCTTCCTCCGCGTGCGTCCGCCGACATCAGCGACGAGCAATTCAACCAGTTGAAAGACCTCGTCACTCAGCAGGGCCAGACCCTGAAGAAACAGGATCAGCGGATTGACCAGCTTGAAACGGTTCACGACCAGGACCAAAAAGTCCACGATCAGGATCAGAACCGGATCCACGAGCTGGAGCAGCAGTTGAACGAAACTCATTCCATTGCCACCAACGCCGTGCAAAAAGCCGAGGCCGCCGCGCAGGTGCAGCCCGCCTCGCCGGCCGCGTTCGCCGGCCCTGCCGCGACTCATAACTTCTCGATGGTTGGCGACGCTGAAGTTCAGTTCGGCAAGGCGAGCGGTTCGTCCAGCGCCTTCGCGCTCGCCGATTTCGCGCCCATTTTCCTCTTTCGCGGCGGAGACAACACGCTGTTCGAAGCCGGCTTCGACATCATGTTGCAAAACGGGTCGCATGGCCCGGGCGGTTCCGGGGGCAGCTCGACTTCGGTCAATTTAAGTTTCGCCCAGTTGGATTACCTGCTGAACGACTACATCACGGTCGTGGGAGGCGACATGGTGTTGCCATTGGGCACCTATTCCGAGCGGGCGGCCGGATGGCTCAACAAGATTCCAGATGATCCGATGGTGCGGGACATCTTGCCCGGCAGCGGCGTGGGCATGCAGTTGCGCGGGGCCATTCCCATCTGTGAGTCCGGCCAGATGCTCACGTACTCGGTTTACGGCGCCAACGGGCCAAGCTCGATTGACGGCTCCGGCACCTCGGGCAACCTGGACCTCGGCGGCAATGTCGGCGATACCCCGAACTGGCACGTGCATCCCAGCGGCGGCGGGCGCATCGGCTGGTTTATGCCGTGGAAACCGCACTACGACCTGGAACTGGGGCTGTCCGGTCAAAGCGGCGAATGGGACGATTCCGGAAGCCATCTCTGGTCCGCCGCGGTCCTCGATGCGGCATTGCACATCAGCCCTTTCTTTGAAGTGAAGGGTGAATACATCAATACCTGGGTTGGGACCGACGACATCGGCACCTATCACCCGCGCGGCTGGTGGTTGCAGGCCGCCTATAAATTCGCCGGATTGGATCTTGATCTGCCCGTAATCAACGACGTCGAGCTGGTGGGTCGTTACGATACGCTGAGTGATGGCCTCGGCACCCAGACCGACCGCTCCACGCTCGGGTATGTTTATTACATTTCAAACACGCTGTTGTTCGAGGGCGATTACGAATGGCTTCACGGCAACGACGCACACAACGGTTTTGTGTTTCAACTCTCATACGGATTCTGACCGAAAGGAAATTCACCCATGAAAATCAGCGCAAACATTTCCGTGTTCCTCATCAGCGCGACCGCGCTCCTCCTCATGGGGGCGGGCGTGGCGCGCGCGGACGACCCACTCGATCCCGAAACCAAGGCCCGTGTCGAACGATTTGAGAAAGGGCCGGCCAGGATTGATGTCTCGAAATATCCCGATGGCATCAAGGAGAACTACGAAGTGTTTTCCACCAAATGCGCGCAGTGCCACAAGCTGAGCCGGCCGATCAACTCCGACTACGCCATGCCCGACGAATGGTCGCGCTACATCAAGCGCATGATGCACAAGCCCGGCTCCGGCATCAGCAATGCCGACGGCAAGAGCATTTACGAGTTCCTCGTCTATGACTCCAGCATCCGCAAAAAGGCGATGCTCGACGAAAAACTCGCCAAGGCCACGCCCGACGAGAAAAAGGACGCCGAGGCCAAGATCAAGGAAGTCCGCGACAAATACGACAAATAGTTCGTTACGGAACGAAACGAGGCGTCATGCCACCGACCTATTCAGTCGAACTGCCGGATGTGAATTATTTCGCCCGGCAGGTGCTTTGCCGCGAGGGATGCCCGGTGCGCACGGATGCCGGCGGTTATGTGCAGGCGATTGCCGAAGGCCGGTACGAAGATGCTTACATTATCGCGCGCACGCCCAATCCGTTCGCCTCGATCTGCGGCAGGGTTTGCGCGGCGCCGTGCGAGACGAAGTGTCGCCGCAGCGCACTGGATGCCGCCGTTTCCATCCGCGCGCTGAAGCGTTTCGTCTGCGAAAAATACGGCGTCGAGTCCGACGGCTTCGACCTCAACCGGGTTTATCCTGAACTTCGCGATCCGCGCCGCGAGCGGATCGGCGGCAATCGCAAAGTCGCGGTCATCGGCGCCGGTCCGGCAGGATTGTCCTGCGCGCACGAACTGGCGTTGATGGGTTTTGCGCCAACCGTTTTCGAGGCGCACAACGTCGCCGGCGGAATGCTGGTGCTCGGCGTACCCGAATACCGTTTGCCGCGCGAGATCATCCGGGCAGAAATCGAAGCGATCGAATCGCTCGGCGTGGAAATTCGCCATAATTCGAAACTCGGCAAGGACTTCGCGTTTGCTGATCTCAAGAAACAAGGCTTTGAAGCCGTGTTCCTCGGCATCGGCGCGCACAGGAGCCGCGAGCTTTCCATCGAAGGCGTCCAAAATGACGGCGTGCTGCGCGCGATTGAGTTCCTGCTGAACGTCAATCTTGGTTTCCGCGTTACGCTCGGCCGCAAAGTCGTCGTCATTGGCGGAGGCAACGTCGCCTTTGACGTGGCGCGCTCGGTGGTGCGGCAGGCGGAAAAATTCGCCGGCATGAGCGAAGCCGAACTGCGCGTCGCATTGCATCAGGCCGCCGCCGCGCTGGAAGAATTGACCGCGAAAGATGCCGAACCACCGGATGAAGTCCGTCTCGCGCTGGACGTGGCGCGCGAAGCGATCCGTAAGGGCGTTCCGGAAGTCCACATGTTCTGCCTGGAAAATGTGAGCGAAATTCCGGCGGCGCGCGAGGAAATCGAGGAAGCGGAAAACGAAGGCATCCAACTCCACACCCGCTTCGGCCCGAAACGGATTCTGGGTCGCGACGGCAAGGTCACCGGCATTGAACTCATCAAGGCCAGCCGGGTGTTTGATGAGAACCGCCGGTTCAATCCGCAGTTCATCGAAGGCAGCGAGGAAACGGTGGATTGCGACACGGTGGTTCTGGCCATTGGCCAGTCCGCCGATCTTGCGTGGATCCAGCCCGAAGACAATCTAAAGCTCACGCCTCGCGGCACGCTGCAAACCGATCCGGCGACGATGGCCACGTCACGGCCCGATGTTTTCGCCGGCGGCGACGTGGCGTTTGGCCCGCGCATCATCATCACTGCCGTTGCCGAAGGCAAACGCGCGGCCGGGTCGATCGCGAAATTTCTCACCGGCAAAGAGGCCGCCGAACCCAGGCAGGCCCGCGTGACCATTTTCAACACGCAACAGTATCGGATGAAGCCGGATTATGAAAAGTTCGCGCGGCAAGCTCCGCCGACGCTGCCGATGGATCGCCGCATTGGAATCGCCGAAGTGGAAAAAGTTTATCCGGAGACCGCCGCGCGGCTGCAGGCGGATCGCTGCCTGAAATGCCACATCGGCCCGGTGTTCAACGGTGACGAGTGCGTTCTCTGCGGCGGCTGCGCGGACGTTTGCCCGGAGTATTGCCTGCGCCTGGTGGACGTGGCCCAATTGCGCGGCAACGAAAAGTTGCAGGTCGCGTTTCTCGCCCGATACGGCTGCGTGCCCGCTCCCGGCCAACAGGGCGCGATCCTCAAAGACGAAACCCGCTGCATCCGCTGCGGACTGTGCGCCGCGCGTTGCCCGACCGGCGCGATCACGATGGAACGAGTCGAACTCGTGCCCGCCTGATATGAACCCTTCCACCCCCAATGACCCAAACGACATTTCGCGTCGCGGCTTTTTTAAACTCACGCTCGGCTGGCTCGCCGGCACATTCGCCATCATCGCGTCCGCCGCCGGTGCGGTGCGGTTTCTTGTGCCGAACGTGCTGTTCGAGCCGAGCCAGATTTTCAAGGCCGGCAAGCCGGAGGATCTTGCGGATGGCTCCGTGACATTTCTGGAAGACGAACGGGTTTTTCTCGTGCGTCAGGGAAACACCTACCGTTGCCTCTCGGCGATTTGCACGCACCTCGGCTGCACGGTCAACCGCACTGAAAAAGGGTATCACTGCCCGTGTCACGGCAGCGTTTTTGACGATCAGGGCAACGTGAAAAGCGGGCCGGCGCCGCGAGGCCTGGCGTGGTTTCAAGTGACGTTGAGCAAGGACAACCGGCTCCTGGTGGATAAGAGTCGCATGGTTGCCGCCGACAAGTATCTGGTTCTGCCAACCAAAGTTTGATTTGTGAACGCGCCACTCCTCAAGCGCCTCTGGCAAACATTCGCGCGCTCGCGTGTGGGCCGATCGATCTTCCGTGTCGGCCTGCCCGAGAGCAATCTGGAGCGTTCGCAGGCGATGACATCCAGTTTCCTGCTGCACATCCAGCCCGCGAAGGTTCACAAACATTCGCTCAAGGCCGGTTATTCGCTCGGACTCGGATTGATTTCACTTTACCTCTTTTTCATCCTCATCGGCACCGGCGTGTTGCTGATGTTTTATTACGTGCCCAGCACCGACCGCGCTTATAACGAGATGAAGGATTTGCAGTTCGTCGTCTCCGCCGGGCTGCTCATCCGCAACATGCATCGCTGGGCGGCGCATTTGATGGTGCTGTTCGTGATGCTGCATTTGTGCCGGGTGTTTTACACTGGCGCCTACAAGCATCCGCGCGAGTTCAACTGGGTCATGGGCGTCGGACTCTTTCTGCTGACGCTGGGTTTGAGCTTCACCGGCTACCTGCTGCCGTGGGATCAACTCGCGTTCTGGGCCATCACCGTCGGCACGAACATCGCCGGCTACGCGCCGATCATCGGGCCCAAAGTGAAATATCTTTTGTTGGGCGGCAACGTCGTCGGGCAGGAGGCGCTGACCCGGTTTTACGCGCTGCACGTCATCGTGCTGCCGACGCTCGCTTTGATCATGGTTGCGGTTCATTTATGGCGCGTGCGCAAGGACGGCGGGCTGTCGCGGCCCGACGAATCGGGCGACGTCATCGAGCAAATTCCCCTCGGCCAGTTGCCGACGAACAAGAGCTACGGCCTGATGGAACTCGCGCGCGGCACGACACCGCAGGTCGGAAAGAATCCCGAAGACGAAGTGTTCTCGTGGCCGCATCTGGTGTTTCGGGAGATTCTTTTGTTCCTCCTCGTCGCGGCGGTGGTGTTGTTCCTGGCGATTTTTTGGAATGCGCCGCTGGAGGAATACGCCAACCCGATTTATCCGCCGAATCCCGCGAAAGCGCCCTGGTATTTTCTCGGCTTGCAGGAATTGGTCAGCTATTCGGCATTCTGGGGTGGAGTCGTCATCCCGGGCCTGCTGGTGACGGCGCTCGTGCTTCTGCCTTACCTCGACCGCGCGCGCGCGGGCGTCGGTCGCTGGTTTGCCCGCGAGCGTGTGGTGGCAAACTCGATTTTCACGATCTGCCTGCTGGCCGCGATTGTGTTCACGATCATCGGCACCTATTTTCGCGGACCGAGTTGGAGCTGGGTCGAGCCGTGGCAACAGCCGCCCGCGATCACGGAGGGACGCTGACATGAACAACTCCATGCGCACGTTTTACGGCTGGTTCACGTTTCTGGGGCTGGTGATTGGCGGCTTGGTGATCCTGGGTTACTACAGGGACGAATACCGTGAATGGAAGCAGTACCAGCACAGGTTCATCCAGGAAGAAATCCGCCGCGCCACCACGCCGCAGCAGAAGGCGCTGGCCGAGACCACTCGGGTGGAGGTCCGCCAGATTCTCCTGCCTGAACTGAATCGAGTGGATCGTTGCACCACCTGTCATCTCGCCGTGGAAGACCCCAGCTACGGCGGTTATCCGCAACCGCTCGCCTACCATCCGCTGCACGAGCAGCATCCGTTCGAGAAATTCGGCTGCACCATCTGCCACCGCGGCCAGGGTCGTGCCGCCACCGGCGCCGACGCGCACGGGAGCGTCCCGCATTGGGATCAGCCGATGCTCCCGATGAAATACATCCAGGCCTCCTGCGGCCAGTGCCACGAGGCGGCGGACAATCCCGCCGCACCGGAGTTGGCGCGCGGCCAGCAGGTCTTTGAGACGAGCGGCTGTCGTGGTTGCCATAAGCTCGGCGGCGTGGGGGGCAACATCGGATCGGAACTCGACAAGGTTGGCGCGCGCCGTTCGCCGGAATGGTTGAAACAACATTTCCTGACGCCGTCCGCGGTCACTCCCAACTCGGCCATGCCGCCGCAGAAATTCTCCGATGCCGACCTCGACGCCATCGTTCTATTCATGTTGAGCCAGACCGGCGAATCGGCGCCCGGCTATTACGCCTCGATGAAGGTCATTCCCAGCGCCAGCCAGGGGCAGCGTCTGTTCCTGCAGAAGGGCTGCATCGGCTGTCATTCCATCGCCGGCCAGGGCGGCAAGGTCGGCCCCGCACTGGATGACGTCGGCCTCCGGCGCGCGCCCGAGTGGATGATGCAGCATTTCCGCGACCCGCAGAGTGTGACGCCGGGCACGGTCATGCCAAAGTTTGGCTTCACCGAAACGGAAGCCCGCGCGTTGACGGAATTTCTGCTTCATCTACGGGAACGAAATGTGGTGTCGAGTTTGCCGTCCTTGATGAATCCGGTGGAGCGCGGTCATGAAGTTTACCGCAAATACGGTTGCGCCGGCTGCCACGGGTTGGACGCCAAAGGCGGGGTGCCGAATCCGAACGCGAAAACCGCCGAGCAGGTGCCGGGATTGATTTACGTGGCCGATGGCTACACGAAAAGTGAGTTGAATACCCGCATCCTGAAAGGCCAGCGCGAAATTCCCGCACTGGACCCGAAACGCGCGCCGCCGCCGCTCTACATGCCCGCCTGGGGCGCTGTGATCAAGGATGCCGAACTCGATGATCTGGTTGCATACCTCGTCAGTTTGAAGCCCAAAGGGGAGGACGTTGGGTTCTAGCCCGCATATTTCATAAGTCATGGGGAACGCACGCCTCTGGCGTGCCGGTTGCGGCGTCGCGCCGCAACCGTTGCCGTTCTGGCTGTATGGTGCAGATTGGAGCTGAGTTTGCATAACGGAAAGGAAATGACTTGAAACAGCGAACACTTGGAAAACAAGGATTGACCGTTTCGGCGCTCGGACTTGGGTGCATGGGGATGTCGGAATTCTACGGCACGCGCGATGACGAGGAATCCATCGCCACAATCCACCGCGCGCTGGATCTCGGGGTGACCTTGCTCGACNNCGGCTGCGGCGAAAACGAGCGGTTGGTCGGACGCGCGATCAAAGGCCGCCGCCGCGAGGTGATCCTGGCTACGAAATTTGGAAATGTGCGCGACGACCGCGGCAATTTCCTCGGTCTGAACGGCCGGCCCGAATACGTCCGCGCCTGCTGCGACGCCAGCCTGCTGCGATTGGGCGTGGATGAAATTGATCTGTATTACCAGCATCGGGTCGATCCGCAGGTGCCCATCGAGGAGACCGTCGGGGCGATGAGCGAACTGGCGCGCGCCGGCAAGGTGCATCACCTCGGATTGTCCGAAGCGGCCCCCGCGACGATCCGCCGCGCGGTGAAAGTGCATCCGATCGGCGTATTGCAGACGGAATATTCCCTGTGGACGCGCGACGTGGAGGCGGAAATCCTGCCGGTCTGCCGGGAACTGGGGATCGGCTTTGTGGCCTACAGTCCGCTGGGCCGCGGCTTTCTCAGCGCGAAATTCAAGAAACCCGAGGATCTGCCGCCGGGCGATTGGCGCCGGAACGCGCCGCGATTTCAGGGGGACAACTTCGAACGCAACCTGAAACTGGTCGAGCGGACCGAAGCGCTGGCGAAGCGGAAGAAATGCACGCCGGCGCAACTGGCTTTGGCGTGGGTGCTCGCGCAAGGCGACGACATCGTTCCCATTCCCGGCACCAAACGGCGAAACTATCTCGAAGAAAACGTGGCGGCGTCGAACATCGAACTGACGCCGGCGGATCTGGAGGAGATCTCGGCTGCGGCGCCACCCGGAGCGGCCGCCGGCATGCGCTACCCGGGATCGAGCATGCAGACGGTGAATCGCTGAGCCGGCGAACAGGGCAGGGGCGCCTGCGAATCGAGTCCGACGCTCGCACCATTCACTCCCCAAGTGATCCATGAATCGCCCGCGCCGGAACCGCTGCCCTCGGAACACACGATCAGCCGGCGCTCACGATTTCCGCCAGGGCCGCGAGAGATCATTCGCTGCCGTTCAGCCTTTTGGTCAGCGGGCCGGTGGTCATTTAACCGCTCATTCACGCTCAGCAACGCCATTGACAACGCTTCCAAGTTCACCCCTCCGCGTCAATCTCCGCGACCTCTTATTTTCCTTCAATCTCCGCAATTTCCGTAGGCGTGAGCCGGAAATCCATGGCGCCAATGATGCCGTCCACCTGATGCGGCCTGCGGGTACCTACAATCGCGCCGGTCACCGCCGGATGGTGCAGGGTCCAGGCGATGGCCACTTCGCCCGGTGAACGGCCATGTCGCGCGCCGACTATGCGCAACCGCTCGACCAGTCGCAGATTCCCGGACAGTTTCGGCTCCCTGAATTGTTCGTTTCGTGATCGCCAGTCGGTTGGAGGCAGCGAGGCGATGCGCTCACGCGTCATTGCGCCGGTGAGCAAACCGGAGGCCATCGGCGAGTAAACGATGACGCCGACATTCTCGCGCCGGCACCAGGGCAATTGTGCCGTTTCCACTTCCCGCCTGATGAGCGAATACGGGGGCTGCAGCGACGTGATGCGTGCGATGGAATGCAGCTTTTGCAGTTCTTCGACGCCGGCGTTCGATACGCCGATCCAACGCACCTTGCCTTCCTTCTGCAGGGCGGTGAGTGTGTTCCAACCTTCGATCGTTTCGTTCAGCTCGTCCGCCGTCCAATGGATTTGGTAGAGGTCAATCGCGTCGGTCTTGAGCCGGCGCAGGCTGGCTTCACATTCGTGCCGAACGGATTCCGCGCGCAAGGAATAGTCGATTTTGCCCTGATCGTTCCACACCATGCCGCACTTGGTGAAAATGTAAGGCCGCTTGCCTTTCCACCGGGCCAACGCTCGCGCCACGACTTCCTCCGAGTGTCCGAGTCCATAGGCTGGGGCGGTATCGATCCAGTTCATGCCCAATTCGAGGGCGCGATGGATCGCGGCGATGGATTGCGCGTCGTCCTGCGGGCCCCAGCCGAATTGCCAGTCGCCGCCAATCGCCCACGCTCCGACACCGATGGGGGTGATGGCCAGATCAGAATTTCCAAGAATGTTGGTTTTCATCGTGAATCATGCTTTGGCGCAAACTTCTATACGTTTCTCAACAGATTCGTGAGAATTGTCCTCGAAACTTGGTGCAAAGCTTCTTGCTCTGCAACTCCCTAGTCTATCCCTTCCCATGCGTGGGCGCATCTTTACACTGTCACCAGGGTGGGGCGGCGCTGGGCACGGTCTCAGGGGATTAGT